>NZ_JADPJC010000154.1:0-571 GCF_023073215.1 Bradyrhizobium sp. 35 | reverse complement strand
GGTTCTTGGCCGATCCGTTCAGTGGTGAGGTCGGCGCACGGATGTACCGGACCGGGGATCTCGCGCGGTACCTGCCGGACGGCAATCTGGAGTTTCTGGGCCGCATCGACGACCAGATGAAGATCCGCGGCTTCCGGATCGAGCCTGGCGAGATCGCGGCGCGGCTGGTTGAGCACGCGTCGGTGCGCGACGCGGCGGTGGTTGCGTGCGAGGATCGCAGCGGCGAGAAGCGTCTGGTCGCCTATGTGGTTACGGCTGCGGAGCATGCCGGCGAAGCCGAGGAGACTGAACTTGCCGGCACGTTGCGCACCCATCTTGGTGCGCGGCTGCCCGAGTACATGGTGCCGAGCGCGTTTGTGCGGCTTGCGGCGCTGCCGTTGACGCCGAACGGCAAGCTGGACCGCAAGGCGCTGCCCCCGCCAGAGGATGATGCGTATGCGCGGGCAGCCTATGAGGCGCCGCGGGGCGAGATCGAGATCGCGCTGGCGCAGATCTGGGCCGAGCTTCTGGGCCTGGAACGTGTCGGCCGGCACGACAACTTCTTCGAGCTGGGCGGGCACTCACTGCTGGC
>NZ_JADPJC010000121.1:0-2181 GCF_023073215.1 Bradyrhizobium sp. 35 | reverse complement strand
GCCGCCGGTCGTTGACGGCGTCATGCGAATGAACGCCGCGCAGTTGTCCGCGCTTCTGGCCGGCATGGATTGGACACGCATGCATGCGCCTCGAATCCCGCAGCCGAAAGCGCTTGCGTAGGACATAAAATCTTCGCTGCACCGGGGCGCGAAGCATGGCAGACTCGGGCCAATGAGTGATTTGCCTGATGAACTGCCGAGCGATCCAGCCGAGTTGCGTGCCTTTGCCGCGGCTCTGCTGGATCGCTGCGCCAGGCTCGAGCGGTTGCTCAAGCTTGCAAAAGACGCGCAGTTCGGTCGATCGTCGGAAAAGCTTGACGCTGATCAGCTCCAGCTTGTTCTGGAGGATATCGATCAGGCTGTCGCGGCTCTCGAAGCAGCCGAGGACCGCGCCAATCCCAAAACACGCGAGAAGAGAGCTGCCGAGCGCAGGGCCAATCGTGGCAAGCTGCCGGAGCATTTGCCACGCATCATCGAGACCCTGATCCCGGCTGCAACCTGCTGCCCGTGCTGCGCAGGCGACCTTTTTGAGATCGGTCACGATGAGAGCCAGAGGCTGGACGTCGTACCGGCGCAGTATCGCGTTATCGTCACCCGCCGCCCCAAACTGGCCTGCCGCGCCTGCCAGGGCGTCGTCCTCCAGCACGCTGCTCCCGAGCGATTGATCAGGGGAGGACTGCCGACCGAGCGGCTCGTCGCGCATGTGATCGATGCCAAGTATCATTGGCATTTGCCGCTTTACCGCCAGACGCAGATGCTGGCGACGCACGGTATTGCCATCGACCGTTCCACGCTCGCCTTCTGGGTCGGCTATGCCGCCCAGGAATTGAAGCCCTTGTGGCATCGCCTGCGCCAGCTTCTGCTCGCCTCTCCGAAGCTCTGTGTCGATGAGACCCCGGCGCCGGTGCTGGATCCCGGGCGCGGCAGGACCAAAACCGGCTACTTCTGGGCGCCGCGCGATGACAGGCCTTGGGCCGGGCCTGATCCGCCCGGCGTGGTCTATGCCTATGCACCAGGCCGCGGCGCCGTTCATGGCTTGCGACTGCTCGAAGGCTATCGCGGCATCATCCACTGCGACGGCTATCAGGCTTACAAGACCATGACCCGAGAGACGCGTGCGGACGCCTTGTCCGGGACGCTCGCATTCTGCTGGTCGCATCTCCGGTGCCAGTTTGTGAAGAACGAGCGCGAGGCTGCGCCGGCGCCAGCTCCGGTTGCCCGCGAGGCTCTTGAGCGCATCGCCCAACTTTACGCAGTCGAAAAAGCCCTCCGTGGCCGATCTGACGCCGAGCGCCGCGCGGGCCGGCAGGCGCATGCCCGGCCGTTGGCTGCAGCCTTGAAGCAGTGGTTTGAGGCGAAGCTTGGTCACCTCGCGCAGAAGAGTGAGACGGCGAAAGCTTTACGCTATGCACTGCGTCATTGGGACGGCTTGACGCTCTACCTTGATGACGGGCGCATCGAAATGGACACCAACGCAGTCGAGCGTGCGATGCGGCCGATCAAGCTCAATGCCAAGAACGCCCTGTTCGCCGGGTGTGACGAGGGTGCTGAGAATTGGGCATTGCTGGCGTCGCTCATTGAGACCTGTAAGCTCAACGGCGTCAGCGCCGAGTATTGGCTTGCCGACGTTCTCGCAAAGCTCGTCAATGGCTGGCCGGCGGCACGGCTGGACGAACTGCTTCCCTGGGCATCCACCTATACGATGCATGCACAAGATCCGAGGCTTGCGGCATGAGCCTCAGCACGACCGCGGTCCGGATCAAGGTGACTCTCAAGGACGTGAAACCGGAGGTGATGCGATGCCTTGTCGTGCCGCTCACGCTGCGCCTTGATCGGCTGCATCTGACGCTTCAGGCGGCGTTTGGCTGGACGAATAGCCATCTCTTCGAGTTTTTGGCTGGCGAAGGACGTTGGGGTATCCCTGATCCCGATGGAGATTTTGGCCCTCAGCCCATCGATGCTCGCAAGACGCGGCTCTCCAATATCGTTCACGAGACCGGCGCGAAGACGATCCATTATCTCTACGACTTCGGCGACAGCTGGGATCACGTGATCAAGCTCGAAAAGTGGTTCGACAACACGACAACGGAGGGACTTCCCCTCTTGCTCGAGGCCGCCGGCCGTTGTCCTCCGGAAGATGCCGGCGGTGCGTCAGGCTATACCGAATACCTCGACGCCATC
>NZ_JADPJC010000037.1:0-2225 GCF_023073215.1 Bradyrhizobium sp. 35 | reverse complement strand
GTTGCCGGCCTGGGCTTGTTCCGTGTCCTCATTGCTTCCTCCTTTCAAAAGCCAACTCAGTCTGACTGAGAGGACGGGGCGGGTCATCCCATTAATGGTGACGCCCGCGGCCAAGCGCAAAGCTGTCGCCCATCTCCGAGGCGCCTTCGGGATGAGCGAACGGCGGGCGTGTAAAACCATCGGCTGCTGCCGCATGACCATGAGATACCAAACGATCCGGGCGGACGAAGCCGGCCTTCGCCAGCGCATGCGGGCAATCGCTCAGGAACGTCGTCGTTTCGGCTATCGACGCCTGCATGTGCTGCTCAAGCGGGAGGGATATCTGGTCAACCACATGGCCTAATCGCACGCGCGTGGCTGAGGCAGAATGTTCTCCTCAGTGCAAACGAGGAGCATGTGATGACCCTTTATGTTGGTTTGGACGTATCGCAAAAGGAGACGGAGATTTGTGTGATCGACGGCGACGGTCGGCGCACTTGGCGGGGCAAATGCTCCTCGGAACCGGAGTGCATCGCAATGGCGCTGCGCGAGCACGCTCCAGACGCGGTTCGGGTCGGCATGGAAACCGGGCCGCTGGCGATCTGGCTTTGGCATGGGCTGCGCGCTCTCGACGTTCCAATCGACTGTATCCACGCGCGCCATGTCGCGGCGGCGCTCTCGCTGCAAGTTAACAAGACCGATGTGAACGATGCATTTGGGATCGCGCAAGTGGTGCGCTCCGGTTGGTACCGGCCCGTCGCCGTCAAGAGCCTGCAGAGCTGTCGTATTCGAGCCCTGCTCTCAGCCAGAAGCGAACTCGTCGCGATTCGAACGACGCTTTACAATCAAATTCGTGGTCTACTGAAGACCTTCGGCGTGGTGCTCGCAGCCGGTAAGGGAGGAACGTTCGAGCGCGCAGTGCTCACGCGATGTCCGGCGGACCCTTTGATCCGAAGCGCCATTGACGCGCTGCTTGAGGCTTGGCGTGTTGCGGGAGAGCGCAGGCAGAGGCTCGATTCGCAGCTTCTACGTCTCGCGCGCACCCATGAGGCCTGCCAGCGTATGATAACGATCCCCGGTGTAGGCGCGATTACTGCATTGACGTTCACGACGGCCATAGACGATCCTAACCGCTTCTCCCGATCCACCGATGTCGGAGCGTTTCTCGGCCTGACACCTCGGCGCTATCAATCCGGCGAGGTCGATATCTCCGGCCGGATATCCAAGTCAGGCGACCGCATGGCCCGAAGCCTTTTATTCGAGGCGGCCAACGCGCTCATGACGCGCGTGCGCAAAGATAGTGCACTCCGCCGTTGGGGGCAGCAACTAATGGCTCGGATCGGGTCGCGAAAGGCGAAGGTCGCCGTGGCTCGTAAACTCGCCATCATCCTGCACCGTATCTGGCTGGATGGCACGGAGTTCGCGGCGGCGCCGGCTAACTGAGCCTAGCTAGCTAAGCCAGTATCTCTGTAGATCGTCCTGGAAGGACGCTGGCTGGATTATCCCGTAACTTCTTGGGCGGCTTCAGACCGCGGGAATCACATGGGGAGATCCACTGGCGAGGGCCATGATGAGGCGGCACATTCCTCCGACCTCGAAGACGACAAGGTCCGATACCCAGGGCAGTTGACAGCGATTAGACTTCTTCCGGCTGTACCGGGAAGAGAGGCTCGCGGTGCGCCGCCGTGGCGGCCGCAAGCGGACGATCGGGACCCCGGCGCCGATGACGGTGCCGATGGCGCCGAACGACCGCTGGTCGCTCGACTTCGTGTCGGATCAGCTCACCGACGGCCGCCGGTTCCGTATCCTCACCGTTGTCGATGATTGCACCCGCGAGTGCCTGGCGCTGGTGGCCGATACCTCGCTCTCCGGCACCCGTGATGGCGCGGGAGCTGGACCGGCTGGTGATAGAGCGCGGCAAGCCCAAGACGGTGGTCAGCGACAACGGCACCGAACTCACCAGCAACGCCATCCTGACATGGGCAGATCAGAGCCGCGTGGCATGGCACTATATCGCGCCAGGCAAGCCCATGCAAAATGCCTTCATCGAGAGCTTCAACGGTCGGCTGCGGGATGAACTGTTGAACGAGACGCTGTTCACGTCGTTGGCCCAGGCCCGCGTCGCACTCGGATGCTGGCGCGCCGATTACAACCGCGCATCAGAACACCCATCTGTCTATGTTGTTGAAGAGAAACGACTTTGCTGATTGGGATTCGATCCCGTGGGGTATCTTGGGTTCTGTCGC
>NZ_JADPJC010000052.1:0-2298 GCF_023073215.1 Bradyrhizobium sp. 35 | reverse complement strand
TTTGCTGTCCAATCCCATCCGAAACCTCCGTCCAAGCCGGAGGCTTCTTTCGCACGTTCATTCGAATTCTGAAGCAAGGGTATCGGCTTCGCGCTTACGCAAATCTTGCGTCAGCGCTCATTACGAAACTCGCTGTATCGAACCACCTGGATGGCGAAGACATCCGCGCCATTCAGAGCCTGCGGATTCGCGAGCGGCATCTCGGCGCGCGTGAAATCATTGTCGCTGATGGCGTTCGTCCCGGCGAGTGCTGCCTGATCGTTGAGGGGTTTGCCTTCCGCTCGAAAACGACCGCGGACGGAGAGCGACAGGTCCTGTCCTTGCATATTCCCGGCGACATACCTGACCTTCAAAGCCTTCACCTCGGGATCATGGACCATGATCTGGTCAGCCTTTCGCCTTGCACGCTTGGGTTCATTTCGCACGCCGAGCTGACGGAGGTGACGGCGCGACACCCGCACCTAGCCGCGGCCTTGTGGCGAGAGACCTTGATCGATGGTTCTATCTTCCGCGAATGGATCGTGAATGTCGGGCGGCGCGCCGCGCTGCAGAGAATGGCTCACCTGTTGATCGAAGTGCACGAGCGACTTGAAGCAATCGGACGCACTCGCGGCGGGGAGTTTAGCTTGCCCATCACTCAAATTGATCTTGGCGATTGTTTGGGACTTTCAGTGGTCCATACGAACCGTACCCTTCAAGCTCTGCGCGGGGAACGGTTGGTGGAAACGGACAAGTCCGGCTTCAACTTGCTCGACCAGGAACGCTTGAAAGATCTGGCAGGATTCGATCGGGCCTATCTCCATCTGACGCCAAGCCGCTAGAAAACTCAGAGCCTCGCAGCTAGTTGGTACCTCACGCCGCGGCTGCTGACGCCGCGAGGACCTGCTGACGCTCCGTTAGGAACCTGCCCTCGGTACTTGGTTTGTTGTCTCCCTCGCTCATCCGAGCTGCCGGAGCGGCCCCGGCCTATAATCTCCAGCCCGCTGAAGCCGGGGCCGTTTCTCCGCCGTCCGGGGCGGCCTGCTTACGGCAACAGTGGCCTATAAACCGAGGGAGCGGTGCCCTGAAGAACTATCCTGTTGACCCCGGACGTCCGCGGGAATGCGGTGAGGTCGCTTGACCAGAAAGCTCGATCATGGCCTTGGATGCCGAGGACGAGCTAGAAGCTTTGCGGATTGGGAAAAAAATGGCGGCCATGCTCAACAAGGCAATTACCGTCAGAGCTGCCGACCGCAGGATATTGGCGAGGCTGCAGCCGCCAAAATCGAGCCCTCGCTAGCCCCCGACAGGAAGGCCGAACGAGCTACCCCGGCGTAAGCTGATGCGTTCGCACAACGGGCATCGTTGCGCCGGTGTCGTATTGTTCACTTGCGATCCGCTCAATCGTCGAGCGATGCCTCTTGAAGGTTTCAATAAGGTCGTTTGGGCTGGTTCCGTCTGGCGCAGCGCGATCCCGCAGGGCGGCTATATCCACTCGGCAATCGATGCGGTCGTCGCCCGCGAACATCGCAAAGAACAACGCTTCATTGTTCGAGGCATCGAACTCGCCAGATGGATCAGAGGTAAGGGGCATCTCGGGAAGTCCGTCGCTCAAGTCTTCGATAAATCGCGGCTCAGCTGGGATGAAGTCTCGCCGTCATCCCAGCGCTCAACCTTCAGCGCAAAGAACGGCCCCAGGCCAAGGTGGCACGACCTAGGGCTGAGGGCCGCTCCCGGCTACCGAACCGATAACCTCATGCGTCTGAAACGCATGCAGAACCAAGAGCGGATGATGGGCATCGTTCCTATCGCGGCTTCTCGATAGCTCCGGCTGATGACGGTCGGACGCTGGCCTGTTTCCGAAGTGGCCTAGTTTGAGTTGAGCAGTGGCCTGCCTTGCTGTTTTAACATGCATCCGGGAACGAGCGCACTTAACCTGCATCAAGAATCTGAACGGCCCAATTGGGGGATTGGCCTATGGGCGTGGAGCGTATGCACCCACCGAAATACTGGCTTATGCGTGCGGAGGAGTTCCACACGAAAGCGGATAACTGCCAATATCCGGGGACCAGAGACTCGCTCCGTCAAGTTGCGAAGAACTTCGAGGCGTTGGCTCGCCAAGCGCATATGATCCTTGATCTCACCACCCAATCGGATGAGCGCGGCCTAGAAGCCCGCCGGGTGGCACAAGAACACGCGGACGAGCAACGGATGAACTAGGGTTCAGACTCAATTGATCCAATAAGCGACGAGAGCGGCGAGGTGGACGGCGGCCAAGAAGTTTCTGGCAAGTTTGTCGTAGCGAGTAGCAACACGCCT
>NZ_JADPJC010000015.1:0-577 GCF_023073215.1 Bradyrhizobium sp. 35 | reverse complement strand
AGGCGTGTTGCTACTCGCTACGACAAACTTGCCAGAAACTTCTTGGCCGCCGTCCACCTCGCCGCTCTCGTCGCTTATTGGATCAATTGAGTCTGAACCCTAATCCTTTGATAAGGGCAACGCCTTAGCGATGCGCGTGATCCGCACGGTCGAGCGACTCCAGTGTCGAGGCATTGGCGCAGAAGCCGTGATAGTTCTCCGCGGCGGTGCCGTCGGCCAGCTCGCGATCGCACTGGCCCTTGTGGCTGCAAAGCGCGCACACCCGCTCCATGTCGCGCAGCAGCAGCGGATGCGCGCGGCCGAGCCCTTCGGCACTGATGCCGAGCTGCTCCAGCATCTTCGGCAGCTCGTCGGCGGCGTGCTTGCCGTGACGGACCAGATCTTCCAGATCGTCAGGCGCGATCCGCAGGTCTTGCGCGATCCGGTCGAAATCGGCGCGGTCGAGCTGCCGGATCTCGTTCAGCTCGCGGCGATGCTTCGTAAGCGCGAAGCCGATACCCTTGCTTCAGAATTCGAATGAACGTGCGAAAGAAGCCTCCGGCTTGGACGGAGGTTTCGGATGGGATTGGACAGCAAA
>NZ_JADPJC010000155.1:0-2326 GCF_023073215.1 Bradyrhizobium sp. 35 | reverse complement strand
CCCACCATGCGCGGTTTCCTCCCTTGGAGGCTTTCGGACGCCGGCCGCCCGAATGTGCCGCGCCGTCAATCATGCGGCCGGCATCCGAAACCCTTCACAATGGGAGACGTCACCGACGCCCAAACTTGACTGACGCAACACCGCGGCTAGCGAAGCGGGCGGGACCGGCTGAACAAGAAACCGCTGGGAGTGAACTTTCGGGCTACTGCGAGCGCGCTGGCCTCGCACGTTTCGAGCGCGATCTTCTGGGCCAGCATGACGTCGCCAATCGGAAGATCGCCAACGGGCAGGAAGCACAAGCCGATCTTTGGGCGACCGTTTTCGCCGATCTCGCAGACATTCGCAGCCGCTCCCGCATAGATCCTATAGCGGTTGCCCGTATCGCCGCCGACCACATCGAAATAGCCTGTTTGCGTGAATTGCCGCCGCTGGAGGGGCGAGAGGCAATGCCGCAGCAGCAGCAGCGCGCGTCCTTCGGGAGTGCTCTCGGCGCCGTGTCTAATGAACAGCGCCTTTGCAGCCCTCATCCGTGAGCGTTCACCCGGCCGGGACGGCCTGAACAGCCACACGGCTCAGCGATTCAGCCGCCGACCAGCCTGGGGAAGAAGAGAGTTTCTTCCGCAGTGGGGTCGAACGATCGGATCTGCGACACCTGATTTGAACCGGTCCGGACCGCGGCGGTGAAGCCGACGTTCCTCAGCTCGCGGAATCGCTGCTCCGCCTTGGCTACTTCTCGTGCATCGTTGGCGTCGAAAAAGTGACGGCTGTCGCCGGTACTGTCCATCACGACTTGGATCGGCATGCGGATCCCTCCTTGTTGCTTCATGACTGAATGTTGTCGAAGCTCCGAAACCGGCGCCGGAAGGCGCAACAAAATGGGCCCCAGCTCCCGGGGGGCAATGGGGGAAGAGCTGGGGCCCGACTGAATCACCCACTTGGGGATGGGCATTGGGAAAACTTGGTAACTGACGAGTCGTTCCAAACTGCCGTTCCGCCTACAAATGTTCAGCGGCCTCTGTCGTCCTTGCCGTTGGGACTACCATCGCCGCCGCCGTTACCCCAGCCATTGTTGCCGTGGTGATGGACCGCGCTCGCACCCGATTTAGCAATTGCATCGGACGTGAGGGAGGTGGAGAGCAGCAGTGTTATGGCTGGAGGTGTCACCACCGCGAACTTTCCGCAGGTCTTCAGAAATTCGCGGCGGTCATCGTCTTCGTCGGGCATGGGGTCTCTCCGGAGCTGGCGCAGAGATTAAATACCTTAAATATTATTAAATCAATTGAACCATGTTAATAAGTCCGGTCACAAAGTGCGACAATAAGTTTCGTCCGGCTTCGCACTTTTCGGAACTTCCTCAGGGGCAGCGGACCGAAGCCCTCAAGCGTCGTCAGGTGCGCGGACCCGGCAATCTCCGGTCATCAGTATGCAGGGCGACTATGTTGAGCAGCCTGTGTCGGAGATTTAGTTCGCACTCAGGGACGAGTGGGCGATGTTCCGTGGCTAAGTGACGACTTTGAGCGATGGTTTCGTTGGCTCGCTCGAGCAGGCACGTGTCTCGGCGCTGAATTCTTCGGCCATTTTGCGCTCCTAACATGCAGGCGGGAGCGCGGAATTGTCTCTCAGCCACCGACGCCTACGGTTAGACCCTCGGCCGGCGATGCGTATCAATGTGCGAAGTCGCTTATCATTGCTGGCGCTTCTCGTCCCCTCCTTCTCAGCAGGAGTGAAGGCGAGCGCTTGGAGAGGTTTTAGGAGGAAGCCCACCATCCGTCGGGGAATGGCTCCAGCAAAGTCCGATTGACTTGGTTGTCGTTGTCAGGGGCTGATAGGGCCTGCATTCCAGCTTGGTGGCGCGCGGCGACGGAAGCGGACAGACAGGGCGCCTGGTTCACGAGTTCGAAGGCGGCGCGAAGCAGGATGTGTCAAGCGTAATGGAGGCACACTGCGGGCGCTTCGCTCTGCTTCTTCGACTAGACCTCGAATATATTCCAATTCTGAGAGCTGAGAGGTGAGTTCGCTAAGTCGTTGGGCATAAAGGATTGCGCGAGAGCTTCGCATGAATGTTCTCCCCTGCGCAAAAAACTATCGGGAAAAACCAGCAAATCAATTTAACTATGTTAACGGGCTGGGTCACGAAAGTGCGCCCATAAGTTGCTCCAAGGCTATTCGAGGCTTCGCTACTCCCTCAGGGGCAGCGCGATGCGCTGGAGTCCGCTTTGGGCCCATTGGACTAAACCGCTCGCGCGGTAGGCACGACGGCCGGCAGCGCGGCTGAGAGGATAGCGCAACGAGGCGTCCTGTCTTGAGATGAGGGGTTCGCAACCTT
>NZ_JADPJC010000022.1:0-2419 GCF_023073215.1 Bradyrhizobium sp. 35 | reverse complement strand
CTCGAAGCTGCGGCCGCAGCCATCGAGGCAGCCTGCCGCGACCCGACCATGTCTCCGCCGGGTTCTTCGGATTGCGATATTTGGGACGAACGGGCGGGTATGGACGGCGCTCGCGATTGAACCGCGTGGCCTCGTTGGCCAGTCCAATCCTGTGGAGCCGTTCCTCCAAATGTGCTTTTTGCACCAACATTTTCTGAGTGAGTTTGGCGGCGACCTCTTGGTGAAATATCCAGAGCTCGTCAACGGAGAGCGAATTGAAATGCGCGGTGTTCATGGCTCCATCCCTAATCTTGGGCAGAAGGCCCAGGCAGACAAGTCGGGAATCCGGGAGCAGACAAGCCCTCAGTGAAATATTGATCATGCAATCCACATTTAATACGAGAGGTAGCAGGGAGAAAGGCGCGACAGTGGTAATATCGTGGCGGAGTATTTAAATCGCCGCGCGGGGTAGCCACGTCTCGTGACCTCCACAAACTCACCCTCGGCCAGTTGCGCTTTCGTGCTCGGGGACGAGCGCAAAGATGGCGATCGACCGGACGGCGGCGCGGACGGCTCGATGAATCGCGCTGCCTCGTGACCGGCATATTAATCAGGTAGCCAAGAGTACAATCAATTAATTCATCGCGCCGCCCGATTTAAGCCGCATGGGAGCCGTTGTCGCCGCTAAGGTTCGAGCGGGGGTGGGGCGCACCCGGGAGTTTTCGATGTCCGGTCATTTGCGATTATACTTCGCCAGTTTGGTGCTTGTCGGAGGTTTATCGGCGGCGCCTGCGTCTGCCAACCCTCTTGCCGACTTCTTCAATACTGCTACGCCCCAACCCACGGTAACCTCTCCGCCGCAAGCCGAATGCGTGCCGCGTCCCGGTACCTCGACCACTGGTGGACAGCATTGGGTCTACCGAATGGACGGTCGCCGCAAATGCTGGTTCCTGGCCGAGGGCATCGCGACGGTGAAGAAGCCCATTCGGGCTCGCATGGCCAAAGACCGCAGCGCCAGTTTGGACGAGAACGGGACGAGGTGGAGCGCGGTCGTTGATGCGCGCGCGGAGGTGCTGCGCTCCGCACCGCCCGAGCAATCTCAGCCGCCTGTACCCGAAATGAAGGTAGCTG
This sequence comes from Bradyrhizobium sp. 35, assembly GCF_023073215.1. NCBI lineage: Bacteria > Pseudomonadati > Pseudomonadota > Alphaproteobacteria > Hyphomicrobiales > Nitrobacteraceae > Bradyrhizobium > Bradyrhizobium sp. 35. The sequence continues at coordinate 1,309 of NZ_JADPJC010000022.1, read as the reverse complement.
ATGCCGCTTCCAATCTCGGCACGGGGTCGGCGGCCCCCATTGTCGATCTTCCCAACCAGATCACCTCCGAACACTCCGTGCCGGGCCAAGTCGACGTTGGGCAGCTTCTCGCCGACGCACCTCAAGATATGCCGCTGGGCGCGCGCACTGCAGAGGCGCACGGCGAAGCGCGCAGCTGGACGGCCTGGTTCGGTGTACTGCTGATGACGCTTGGTGGCCTCTCGCTCTTGAGCTCGAGCCGCACGCTTCGGCATGCGTGGAGATTACGTTAGCTTAGATGCGAGGTACATCCGCCGCGCAATCAATGGATTCCACGAGCCGGTATAGCCGAACTGCCACACGTACAAAGATTCCGTGCGCCACGCCTAGTTTGGCACCGGCTTAGACGGACATTCGAGTACGATGACGGTCGCCTTTGGGATCGGACTGCATTATGCGGTACAAGGTGTTCGTGGTGGACGGCAGCCGGCAACTGATCTGCGCTGCAAAGCTCGACTGCATTGACGAGCAGGCGGCGAGACGCCGAGCCGAGCAAATGCATGACGAGCACGACGTTGAGCTTTGGCAAGGCGATCGACTCGTTGCTGTGTTCCGAAGTGCAACGTCGAATGAAGGTCGGAGCTAACGCGCGATCCTGAATAGACGGCCGGTCTCGCCGCCGAGTTAGTTCGAGCATTGTGAGGCACCGCGGCCTGGCTGGTTGCCGACATGTCGCAGCGACGTCGTCACCGGGGCTCGCTACTGCGGTCCCGGCCGTCTCTAAACGGCTCTTGCTCTGCCGCTCGCTTTGGTACGCTTTCTTCTTGTTCTTGCTTCTACATGTCGGAGCTTACTTCGAAGCTTTTCCACCTCTCTAAGCTCCTCCAGAAGCGCCTGGTGCCGTTCATTCAGAACAGCACTAGAAAAAATCTGACGCGTACTCGACATCACATGCCTCAGAAATGATTTGAAGTAAGAAGTCGACGAAAAGCGAAAGCTAAAGAATACTCCACCGAAGCTCAATGAGCTGAAGCCGCAGCCGCCAGATGCTCCCAGTACTCTGCCTCTGCAAGCAGTTTCCAGCTTCTCTCAGGTTGGAGTGCGGCAGTCTGTCGGCACAGCAGCGCCATTGCACGCAGGCGGCGGGCAGCTTCCATTTCAACCTCCCATGTTTTCCCCCAACATATTTTTTGTTTTTGCGATGGAGTCATCATGATTATATGACATAATCAAATTTCTCATTTAATGGCGGTCAATTTGGTTCCATTTGTAAGCCGACCGGGAACTGCTTTCGGTTTAAGCTTCACATGGATTTCGAATGCTTGCTCGC
>NZ_JADPJC010000046.1:0-2449 GCF_023073215.1 Bradyrhizobium sp. 35 | reverse complement strand
GAGAAGCTGGCGTCGTCTCGATGGCCACAACCAGTTGCCAAAACTCGTTGTCGGTGTGACATTCAATGATGGGATCGAGGTCATCGCCAAGCCGACCGACCGCCAGCCCATAACCGCCGCCGCCTGACCGGCTCGGGCCGTCACCAAAATTTGGCGATAGCTCTCGGGCATGAAGGCCCGACTCGGCTTGACCAGGAACAACGTCTTGAGGCTCAACAGCTAGCTAGTGCCTCTGAACCGTTCAGATCATTACCAGGACAATCACGAGATTCTGCGCTGCTTTTTGATAAGCCGTTTGAAACCGCTGTTTGTGCGGACTGTCTTACGGCGGCGCGATTGCACTCAGTGATTAATTTTTGCGCCAAGGCGACCAAAGTCGGGGGTTTTGTTCTGAGTGGCAAGGTAAACCTCTTGCAATATCTGATGTTGGCCGTTTGCTTTCCGTTCTCGTGCATGCAGCCAAAGATCGACAACGTTTGTGGCTGAAATGACCGAAGAGATTATCGCGCTCGGCGAGAAACTTTCCCGATGCGCCCAGACAGCGCCGCATGCCCGAGCAGTTAGTTGTGGTGAGACCACTCTTACCTTTGGCCAACTGGATGCGCAAACTAACCGGATCGCCTACGCTCTAGAGGGACTGGGCGTGAAACTGGGCGACCTCGTCACGATAGGCCTGCCCAACAGCATTGATTTCATCGAGGCTTGCTGGGGGGCCTGGAAGGTAGGTGCAACCCCGCAGCCGGTGTCGTTCCGGCTACCCAATGCCGAGCTGCGCGCGATCGTCGACCTCGCCGAGCCGTCAGTTGTGATCGCATTGCCGGGCATGGAGACCAACCGGCGGCGCTTCACGATCGAGGAGCTGCTCGCACTATCCCGCGATACTCGGCCCCTGGAACCGCGAGTGGCTCCTGTCTTGAGGGCCATGACCTCGGGCGGTTCGACGGGACGTCCCAAGCTGATCCTGTCCGGCTCGTCCGCCCTGACTCTGGCTGAACCTGGGAATGGCCCAAATTTTTGGCGGTTTGGTTTGGGCGATACGGCCTTGATTCCTGCACCGCTCTATCATACCGGCCCATTCTCATGCGCCCAAGACGCACTAACTCGTGGGGTTCACGTGGTGCTGATGCCGCGCTTCGATGCCGAGGGCCTGCTGGCTGAGATCGATCGGCACCAGGCCACTTGGGTGTATCTGGTGCCCACCATGATGAGCCGCATCTGGCGACTGCCGGAAGAGGTGCGAGGCCGCTATGACATTTCATCGCTGAAGACGCTCTGGCACCTAGGCGCGCCTTGCCCACCATGGCTCAAGGAGGCCTTCATCAACTGGCTCGGGCCTGAGGTGATCATGGAGCTCTATGCCGGCTCTGAGAACCAAGCCGGCACGACTATCACTGGAACCGAATGGCTGGATCATCGCGGCTCCGTTGGACGCGTGAGCTCGGGTGAAATGAAAACCGTTGGCGCCGACGGAAACGTGCTGCCACCCGGCGAGGTGGGGGAGATTTACATGCGGCGTTCGGCGGGATCACCGCCTACCTACAATTACCGGGGAGCGACTGCGCGCACCCTGCCCGGCGGCTGGGAGAGCCTCGGTGACATCGGTTACTTTGACGCTGACGGCTATCTCTACCTCTCTGACCGGCGGACTGACATGATCCTCGTCGGAGGGTCTAACGTCTATCCTGCTGAGGTGGAAGCGGCGATAGACGAACACCCCGCAGTAATGTCGAGCACCGTGGTTGGCCTGCCGCATGAGGATATGGGTTCGTCCATTCACGCCATTGTCCAGGCTCGCCCGGGTCTGACTGAGGACGCGCTGCTAGCACATCTAGCCGAGCGGCTAGTACCCTATAAGCGTCCGCGCACCATCGAGTTCGTAGACGAGCCTCTTCGCGACGAAGCAGGCAAGGTGCGGCGCACACAGTTGCGTGACGATCGCATCGCCCGGATACAGTCCACCCTTGGCGAAACCTATTCAGGCAGCGGCACATCCTCCGGAACAGCAGCTGTAGCAGCCGCGACGCTACGGCGCATTACAGGACGTTCGAGTGGATCGCCTTGATCGGCTCGCTTCTACGGATGTCGATCATCAGATGGCGATCCGCTTTGCGCTGAGGTGTCGTCAGCCAAGAAGCGCATGAAACACAAACCGAAGGGATAAAGAGTGGAAACCGTGAAACTAGAACGTCACGACGCGATCGGTGTGATCACGGTCAACAGCCCTCCGGTCAACGCGCTGAGCGCCGCGGTTCGCGGCGGAATTCTGGAGTGCATCAAGGCCGCAATCGCCGATCCCGCCATCAAGGGCATCGTGCTGACCTGCGCCGGCCGCACCTTCATTGCGGGCGCTGACATCACCGAATTCGGCAAGCCGCCGAAGCCGCCCGCCCTTAACGACGTGCTTTCCGAGATCGAGAATTCACCGAAGCCGGTCGTGGCCGCGATCCAC
>NZ_JADPJC010000153.1:0-2479 GCF_023073215.1 Bradyrhizobium sp. 35 | reverse complement strand
TGTCATTCGGCCTGCAATATTGACCCCCTAAGCCGGGGGATCGGCGTCCAAAATTGACCCCCTACAGGTTGGTCTGTTGCGCTGCCTGCTTCGTCATGAAGCAGGTGGTCGGGGATGCTGATCGTGGAGACAATCGCCCGGATACGGCGCGAGCACTTCATCAAGGGCAAGACGATCAAGGAGATCGCCCGTGACCTGAAGGTGTCGCGGAACACAGTCCGGAAGGTGCTGAGATCGGGAGAGACCTCATTCGAGTACGAGCGTGTTGTCCAGCCGCGGCCGAAGCTGGGACGATGGGCAGCAGAACTCGACGGGTTGTTGTCAGGGAACGCGGGCAAGTCCGCTCGCGAGCAACTGACATTGATCCGGATGTTCGAGGAGCTGCGTGAGCGCGGCTATGACGGCGGTTACGACGCCGTGCGGCGCTACGCCAGGCGATGGAGCAAGGAGCGCGGACAATCCACGGCCGCTGCCTACGTCCCGCTTAGCTTTGCGCCCGGAGAAGCTTACCAGTTTGACTGGAGCCACGAGGTCGTCCTGCTCAATGGCGTGACGGTGATGGTGAAGGCCGCCCATGTCCGGCTCTGCCACAGCCGGATGCTGTTCGTGCGTTGCTATCCGCGCGAGACACAGGAGATGGTGTTCGACGCCCACGACCGGGCGTTCGCCCTGTTCAAGGGCACCTGCGTGCGCGGCATCTACGACAACATGAAGACGGCGGTGGAGACGATCTTCGTCGGCAAAGGGCGTCTCTACAATCGCCGCTTCATGCAGATGTGCAGCCACTACCTGGTCGATCCGGTTGCCTGCACGCCAGCGTCGGGTTGGGAGAAGGGCCAGGTCGAGAACCAGGTTGGGCTTGTCCGGGAGCGCTTCTTCACGCCGCGGCTGCGGTTCAAAACCCTCGACGAGTTGAACGCGTGGCTGCTGGACAAGTGCATCGCCTACGCCAAGGCGCACCGGCATCCAGAACTGGCCGAACAGACGGTCTGGGAGGTGTTCGAAGCCGAGCGGCCGAAGCTCGTTCCCTATGCCGGCCGGTTCGACGGATTCCACGCGGTGCCGGCATCGGTCTCGACGACCTGTCTGGTGCGGTTCGACAACAATAAATACTCGGTCACGGCCAACGCTGTCGGGCGGCCTGTCGAGGTTCACGCCTACGCCGACCGCATTGTGATCCGTCAGGACGGACGCATCGTTGCCGAGCATGCTCGCTCGTTCGGCCGCGGCGAGACGACCTATGATCCCTGGCATTACGTGCCGGTACTGGCTCACAAACCCGGTGCCTTGCGCAACGGCGCTCCCTTCAAGGACTGGGTGCTTCCGGCTGCGATCGAACGTGTGCGGCGTAAGCTTACCAGTGCCGACGATGGCAACCGGCAGATGGTCGATATCCTCAACGCGGTTCTGACCGACGGCTTGCCGGCCGTCGAAGCAGCCTGCGCCGAGGCGATCGCTCACGGCGTTCATTCCGCCGATGTCGTGCTCAACATCCTGGCCCGCCAGCGTGATCCTGCGCCGCCAGCCAACATTCTCACCCCGGCCGCACTGACATTGCGCCACGCCCCGATCGCCGACTGTGCCCGTTACGACAACCTCAGGAGAACCATCTGATGGAACGTACTCAACTCTTCGACCTCATGGGCGAGCTCAAACTCTACGGCATGAAGGCTGCCTTCGACGAGATCATGGCGACCGCTGTCAAACGCCAGCACGAACCCCAGCGCATTGTCGGCGACCTGCTCAACGCCGAGATCAACGAGAAGCAGGCCCGCTCGATTAAGTACCAGCTCACCATCGCCAAGCTGCCGCTGGCCAAGGATCTCGAGGACTTCCAGTTCGAAGGCACACCCATCAACCAGACGCTGGTCAATGATCTCGCCGGCGGCGGCTTCATCGCCCAGCAACGTAACGCCGTGCTGATCGGCGGTACCGGCACCGGCAAAACACATATGGCCATCGCAATCGCCAGAAGCTGCATCCGATCCGGTGCCCGCGGCCGCTTCTACAACGTGGTCGACCTCGTCAACCGTCTGGAGATCGAGACCCGCAATGGACGGCAAGGTCGGATTGCCGAGCATTTGACCCGGATGGACTTCATCGTCCTCGACGAACTCGGTTATCTACCGTTCGCCCAATCCGGCGGCCAGCTCCTGTTCCACCTCGTCAGCCGGCTCTACGAGCGCACGTCCATCGTCGTCACCACCAATCTCGCGTTCGGTGAATGGCCCAGCGTCTTCGGCGACGCCAAAATGACCACCGCGCTTCTAGATCGCCTGACCCACCATTGCGACATCGTCGAGACCGGCAACGACAGCTGGCGCTTCAAAAGCCGCGACGACGATCACGCAACCCGCGCTCGCACCGTCTCCGCAACCCCGACCAGCTCCGACGGTGCGAGCGCTACCGCCAAAACCCGCCGCTCGAAGGGGTCAAAATTGGACGCCGATACGGGGTCAAATTTGAACGCCGATTGACA
>NZ_JADPJC010000168.1:0-195131 GCF_023073215.1 Bradyrhizobium sp. 35 | reverse complement strand
GGGCAATCTCGCATCGATCGTCAAGGGAGAGCTGTTTGTAAGTCCGCCCCATGGCAACACCTCCAGATGGAAGTGTTGCACTTCGTTTGTGAACTCAGGGGACCCATTACCCCAGGGACAAGCTTGGCGAAAACTGGAAGTTAGTACGTTCGCCGGTATCGATACCGCGTGCTCTCGCTAGATCACCCGGTATGGGTCCTGGCTTTCGCCAGGACGACGATTAGAGACAGGGGCGCTCGGCCTTCGCCGGGACGACCTTGGGGCCTACCCCTGCGTCCGCAGCTTCTCCGCCGCCTTCGGTGCGAAATAACTCAGCACACCGTCGGCGCCGGCGCGCTTGAAGGCGAGCAGGCTCTCCATCATGGCGCGGTCGCCGTCGAGCCAGCCGTTGTTGGCGGCGGCCGCGATCATCGCGTATTCGCCGGACACCTGATAGGCGAAGGTCGGCATCGCGAACGTGTCCTTCACGCGACGGACGACGTCGAGATAGGGCATGCCGGGCTTGACCATCACCATGTCGGCGCCCTCGGCGATGTCGAGCTCGACCTCGCGGAGCGCCTCGTCGGTGTTGGCGCTGTCCATCTGGTAAGTGCGCTTGTCACCGGTGAGCGTCTTGGCCGAGCCGATGGCGTCGCGGAACGGGCCGTAAAAGGCGGAGGCGTATTTTGCGGCATAGGCCATGATCTGCACGTCGAGCAGGCCGGTGCGATCCAGGCCCTCGCGGATCGCGGCAACGCGGCCGTCCATCATGTCGGAGGGCGCGATGATGTCGCAGCCGGCTTCGGCCTGCACCAGGGCCTGACGCACGAGCACAGCGACCGTCTCGTCGTTCAGGATCTTGCCGTCGGAGATCAGGCCGTCATGGCCGTGGCTGGTGAAGGGATCGAGCGCGACGTCGCAGAGAATGCCGATCTCCGGGAATTCCTTCTTGATCGCGCGCACCGCCTGGCAGACCAGATTGTTCGGGTTGGTGGCTTCCGAGCCCTCCTCGTCGCGCAGGGACGGATCGGTGTAGGGAAACAACGCGAGGCACGGGATGGTGAGCTTCATCGCCCGCTCGGCGTCGCGCACGGCCTGGTCGACACTGAGACGCTCGACACCCGGCATCGAGGCGATCTGCTCGCGCTTGTTGTTGCCGTCGATCAGAAACAGCGGCCAGATCAGATCGTCCGTCGTGAGCACGTTCTCGCGGACCATGCGCCGGGCCCATTCGGCCTTGCGGTTGCGGCGCGGGCGGACGGTCAGATCGAGGGCAGGGGAGGCCCCAGTGCCATCCCGGCGCGAGACCTCGCGCAACTCGATCGGACGTCCGTATTTGATCGCCATTACTTTTCCTCCGGCTGGAATTATTCTTATACCAGCTCGCATGGTTCCCGTCACCGCGGGTTGACCTGTCGCAAAAGATGGCAGCCGATTGATTTTGCGGGGCAAAGCAGCCAGAAGGGGGCATGTCCGAGATCTCCACCCGCGATGCGGCCCGCGACAGCACCAGGGATGCCGTCCGAGACAATGCCAGAGACAGCGCCATGTCGGTGGCGGCGATCTCGTCGGAGCGGGCTGAATCCGACGACAATGTCTGGACGCGCCGGCTCGTGCTGTTCCTGCGGGTGATGGCGCTGCTCTCGATCCTCAAGGGCCTCTATCATTGGGCGCAGGTGACGGGCTTCGTGGGCGGCGAGGACGAGGCCTTCGAGAACCAGTCGATGGCCTGGCAGGCCTCGACCATTTACTTCGCCGTGATCGAACTCGTTGCCGCGGTCGGGCTGTGGCTGGCGACGCCTTGGGGCGCCGTGGTGTGGCTGACGACCGTGGTGTCGATGGCGGTGATCGAGCTGATGTTCCCGGGCATCTACGGCGGCAGCCTGGTCGTGGTCGGCGTCGAAGCCTTCATGCTGGCGGCCTATCTCGCGCTCGCCTGGATGGCCGCACGCGAACGACCGCCATAGCAAACTCTCTTGCCCCGACTCTGCGCTCGGCTTCGCTGTGCTGGTCCGGGACACGAGATTGTCGCGCTTGGTTGACGGTTGGTTGCGTAAAATTCGACGTAAGTTTTCGCTAACCAGCGTGTTCCGCCACAGCTCTTACGCGGCCGTTTCGAAACGGGGCGGGGCTGTTCTGGAATGCGACAATCGGGGCGGACGGAGGGTGAACAGGACCTTGCGAGAGTCAACAGACTGTTGCGAAAAGTGCTTGTGGGACAGGCTTAATCCGCAATTCACTGTCTTAAATTCATGATCTCTTTATTCTCTTATTTAAGCCGATCTTCAAACGAGCCCCTTAAGTTGCACCTATCAGACGGGACACAAGTTTCGTCGAATGAGTGTCGATAAAAACGACAACAGGGGAAGTGTCATGATGAAAGCCGTCGCAACTGCGGCAGATACCGCAGAGCGCGTCTCCGGCCAGCAGGGTTCGGTGCAGACGCTCTATCTGGAAGCTTTGACTCTGGTGGAGCGGCTGCATCGCCGGCTGCTCGACGTCATCAAGGACGAGTTCGATCGCCGCGGCCGTGCGGACATCAACTCGGTGCAGGCGCTGCTGCTCTACAACATCGGCGACAAGGAGCTGACCGCGGGCGAACTGCGCACGCGCGGTTATTACCTCGGCTCCAACGTTTCCTACAATCTGAAGAAGCTCGTCGAACTCGGCTTCCTCGACCATCAGCGCTCGCGCGTCGATCGCCGCTCGGTGCGCATCCGCCTGACGCCGCAGGGCCAGGAAATCCGCCGCATCGTCGACTCGCTCTACCAGAAGCACGTCAAGACGGTCGAACAGGTCGGCGGCATCTCGGGCGAGGAGTTCTCGACCCTGAACAAATCGCTGCACCGCCTCGAGCGGTTCTGGACCGACCAAATCCTGTATCGTCTCTGAGTTCTTTTCGACGGGACAAGGCCAAGCCGGCCCGCAACAAGACCGGCAAGCCTCCCGAACGTGCCTGAGCTTCCCCGAGCGCGCCGGCCCGGCTGTGTGTCCGGACCGGTGCGTTTTTCCATTTCGCGGTTGCGAAAAAATCCCCGACACCAGGGAACGAGTTCCCGGTTCGATGCTTATCTCCTCCGGATCGGAGGTTGACGATGCTGGTCGAGCGTGGCGTGGGGGTGATGAACGTGGAACTCGTGAGCGAGGCCTACGCCATCGCCGCGAACTATCTTCGCCGCTCCGGCGCGATCCGGGACACCCTCGTCACCGACGAGCGCCTGCTCGAGATCGTCATCAAGTTGCTCCAGCACGGCGAATTCAACAAGATCAGGCTGGCCAACAAGGCCATTGTCAGGTTCGAGGCGCAGTCCGAGGCCAAAGCGGTTGCCTGATCTCAAGTCCCAAACGCGGCAAGAACCAGAGGGTGCCATGGAAGCTGCCATCGACCGGATCATGCATACCTACGATTTGCTCGCCAACCGCACGTCCGCGGCGAGCGCGGAGGCGCGGGAAAAGGTCACGAACTACATCACCACCTTGATGGAAGCCGGCGAGAAGGACACCCACAGGTTGACGGTTTGCGGCCTGACCTATCTGCGGCAGCTCGACGGTAGCGTGGATCCCGTGAAGGCGGGGTATACCGGGCTGTAGAGGCCGGCCGCTCGCACCCGCGCGGCCTTTCGAGTCCAAAGCGGACCTTTCCTGGACATGGACGCCGGATACCACCCCGTCGTCCCAATCCTCCAATCCCACCATATCTTGCATAAATCACAGGTCCGACCCGCAAACCCTTGGCCTGTTGCGGGCGATGTGGTAGATCGCGCTCGCCGCTTCCGATCGCCACACCAGACCCGCCCGTAGCCCGCCAAAAGGCTGCGGCGGTGGAGATATTCGCAAGATGACCTTCGCCAAAACCGCCTCCGCGCCCGATTCGTTTTTCACCGCCTCGCTCGAGCAGGCTGACCCGGAAATCGCAGCCGCCATCAAGGGCGAGCTCGGCCGCCAGCGCCACGAGGTCGAGCTAATCGCCTCCGAGAACATCGTCAGCCGTGCCGTGCTGGAAGCGCAGGGTTCGGTGATGACCAACAAATACGCGGAAGGCTATCCGGGCGCGCGCTACTACGGCGGTTGTGAGTGGGTCGACGTCGCCGAGAACCTCGCGATCGATCGTGCCAAGAAGCTGTTCGGCGCCAACTTCGCCAACGTGCAGCCGAACTCCGGCAGCCAGATGAACCAGGCGGTGTTTCTGGCGCTGCTTCAGCCCGGCGACACCTTCATGGGCCTCGATCTCGCGGCCGGCGGCCATCTCACCCACGGCTCCCCGGTCAACATGAGCGGCAAGTGGTTCAAGGCCGCGCACTACACCGTGCGCCGCGAGGACCAGATCATCGACATGGACGCGGTCGCCAAGCAGGCCGAGGAGGTCAAGCCGAAGCTGATCGTGGCCGGCGGCTCGGCTTATTCGCGCGCCTGGGACTTCAAGCGCTTCCGCGAGATCGCGGACAGCGTCGGCGCGTATCTCCTGGTCGACATGGCGCACTTCGCCGGTCTCGTCGCCGGCGGCGTGCATGCCTCGCCCGTGCCTCACGCGCACATCACCACCACCACGACCCACAAGTCGCTGCGCGGTCCGCGTGGCGGCCTGATGCTGTGGAATGATGAGGCGCTGACCAAGAAATTCAACTCGGCGATCTTCCCGGGCCTGCAGGGCGGCCCCCTGATGCATGTCATCGCGGCCAAGGCGGTCGCCTTCGCCGAGGCGCTGCGGCCGGACTTCAAGGTCTATGCCAAGAACGTCGTCGAGAACGCCAAGGCTCTGGCGGAGGCGATGAAGGGCCACGGGTTCGACATTGTCTCGGGCGGCACCGATAATCATCTGATGCTGGTTGACCTCCGGCCGAAGGGCCTGAAGGGCAACGCCTCGGAGAAGGCGCTGGTTCGCGCCGCCATCACTTGCAACAAGAACGGCATTCCGTTCGATCCCGAGTCACCGTTCGTCACCTCCGGTATTCGTCTGGGCACGCCGGCTGCGACCACGCGCGGCTTTGGTGTCGCTGAATTCCAGCAGGTCGGCGGCATGATCGCCGAAGTCCTCAACGCGATCGCGCAGTCCGACGACGGCAAGGCGCCGCTGGTGGAAGCCGCGATCAAGGAACGGGTCAAGGTGCTCACCGACCGTTTCCCGATCTATCAGTAAGGCTCAAGAAAACCGGTCAAGGTCAACGGATGCGCTGCCCGAACTGCAACAGTCTCGATACGCAGGTGAAGGACTCGCGTCCGACCGAGGACTCTTCCGTGATACGCAGGCGGCGCGTGTGCGTCGCCTGCAATTTCCGCTTCACCACCTTCGAGCGCGTGCAGCTGCGCGAGCTCACGGTGATCAAGCGCAACGGCCGCCGCGTGCCGTTCGACCGCGACAAGCTGATGCGCTCGGTGTCGATCAGCTTGCGCAAGCGGCAGGTCGAGCCGGAACGGGTGGAGAAGATGGTCTCCACCATCGTGCGCGAGCTCGAGACCGGGGGCGAGGCTGAAATCTCCTCGGAGGTGATCGGCGAGACCGTGATGGAGCATCTGCGCACGCTCGACGACGTCGCCTATGTCCGCTTCGCCTCGGTCTACCGCAATTTCCGCGAGGCCAAGGATTTCGCCGACGTGCTCGGCGAGCTCTCCGGCGAGGAGGAAGCGCGGCTCGCCGCGATCCGCAAATGATCTTCCGCATCCTGGAGGATCAATTCGCGCAGAAGGCGCGCGAGTCCAGGGATGCCGACCGGCGCTTCATGGAGCTTGCGCTGGCGCTCGGCCGGCGCGGGCAGGGAAGTACCTGGCCCAATCCCGCCGTCGGCGCCGTCATCGTCAAGGACGGCGTGATCGTCGGCCGCGGTTGGACCCAACCTGGCGGACGGCCGCATGGCGAGCCTGAAGCGCTGCGGCGCGCAGGCGAGGCCGCGCGAGGCGCCACGCTCTACGTCACGCTGGAGCCGTGCTCGCATTTCGGCAAGTCGCCACCGTGCGCGGACGCCGTGATCGCCGCCGGCATCAAACGCGTGGTGGCCGCGATCGCGGATCCCAATCCGGAAGTCGCCGGTCAGGGCCACGCACGCCTGCGCGCCGCCGGCATCATGGTGGATGTGGGTCTGTGCGCGCGCGAAGCCGCCTTCGATCACGCCGGGCATTTCCGTCGCATCAGGGATCGCCGCCCGCATGTGATCCTGAAGCTCGCGGTCTCGCCCGACGGCAAGATCGGCGCGGCCGGCGGCAAGCCGGTCGCGATCACCGGCGAGGCGGCGCGCAACCGGGTGCATCTCCTCCGCGCGCAAAGCGACGCCATCCTAGTCGGCATCGGCACCGTGCTGGCGGACGATCCGCAGCTCGACTGCCGCCTGCCGGGCATGGCGGTGCGCTCGCCGGTGCGGGTGGTGCTCGACCAGAATCTGCGTATTCCCGGCGCAAGCAGGCTCGTGGGCTCCGCGCGCGAGATTCCGCTATGGGTGGTGGGTTCTGAACTCGCGGAGGCCGCGGCCGCCACGCGGCTCGGTGCGGCCGGTGCGCAGGTGATCCGCGTGCCGCCCGGCAATGCCTCGGGACTCGATCTTGCGGCCGTGCTGCATGCATTGGCCGGCAAGGGCATCACGCGGCTGATGGTCGAGGGCGGCAGCCGCGTCGCGGCGTCCTTCGCCGCCGCGGACCTCGTTGACGAGATCTGGCTGTTCCACGGCGCGGAAGCGGTGGGCGCCGACGGGGTGGATGCGCTCGCTGCATTGCCCCTGTCGAAAATCACGCAGTCGCAGGCCTACAAGGTTCATGCTAGCGAGACCTTCGATCAGGATACTCTCACCATCTACGAGCGCGCGTGATGTTCACCGGCATTGTCACCGATATCGGCGAGATCGTCGGCTTCACGCCGACGGCGCAGGGCCAGTTGCACCGGCTGCGCATCGCCTGCCGCTACGAGCAGACCACCATTGCGGACGGCGCCTCGATCGCCTGCAACGGCGTCTGCCTGACGGTGGTTGCTTCCGGCGTCGAAGGCGGCAAGGACTCTGCTCAAAGGACCTGGTTCGACGTCGATGCCGCGGCCGAGACGTTGGCGCTGACGACCGCAAAGCATTGGAGGGTCGGCACCAGGCTCAATCTCGAGCGTGCGCTCAAGATCGGCGACGAGCTTGGCGGGCATATCGTCGCCGGCCATGCCGATGGCATCGCGACCCTCGTCAGCCGCGAGGACCTGCCCGACATGGCGCGGTTCGAGCTCTCCACGACGCGGGAGCTGGCGCGGTTCATCGCGACCAAGGGCTCGATCACGCTCGACGGCGTCTCGCTGACGGTTAATACGGTGAAGGACGTGACCTTTTCGGTGCTGATCATCCCGCACACCCTGACGGTCACGACGATCGGCGGCTGGAAGGCGGGAGATGAGGTCAATATCGAGGTCGATCTGATGGCCCGCTACGCGGCGCGGCTGACGGAAATGAAGTGACGGCGTCTTTAAACTTGGCTTACCCGCTGGTGGCGACTACATAGCGCCAACCCCTGTGGAACGGATTTGACGATGGCAGACGCGCGGCGCGCACCCCTGAAGGACCAGACCGACGTTTCCGGCGCACGCGCGCTGATCGTCGAGGCGCGGTTCTATGACGATCTCCAGGACGCGATGCTCGAAGGCGCGGTGGCCGAGCTGAAGGCGGCCGGTCTGACCCACGACGTCATCACGGTTCCCGGTGCACTGGAGATTCCTGCGGCGATCGCCATCGCGGTTGACGCCGCGGCGACCAATGGCAAGCCCTATGATGCCGCGATCGCGCTCGGCTGCGTGATCCGTGGCGACACCATCCATTTCGAGATCGTCTCGCAGGAATCCTCGCGCGCGCTGATGGACCTGGCGGTGGCGCGAAAGCTGCCGCTCGGCAACGGCATCCTCACCGTCAACACCGAGGCGCAGGCCTGGGCGCGGGCGCGCGCCAGCGAGCTGAACAAGGGCGGCGATGCCGCGCGGGCCGCGATTGCGATGCTGCGCATAAAGCGCCGGCTGGCGCGGGCTTGATCATGGCCGATAACAACAAGAAGCCGCCGGCCGGCACGGAGAAGAAGGCGAACCGGCGCGGTGCGGCGCGGCTCGCAGCCGTACAGGCGCTGTACCAGATGGATATCGGCGGTGCCGGCATCAACGACATTTTTGCGGAGTTCGAGAGCCACTGGCTCGGCAACGAGGTCGAGGGCGACACATATCTCCCGGCGGAAGCGGCGTTCTTCCGCGACGTCGTCTCCGGCGTCGTGCGCGACCAGAAGAAACTCGATCCGCTGATCGACGAGGCGCTGTCGAAGGGCTGGCCATTGAAGCGCATCGAAGCGATCCTGCGCGCGGTGCTGCGGGCAGGGGCCTACGAATTGGAACACCGCAAGGACGTGCCGGGCCGCGTCGTCGTGTCCGAATATGTCGACGTCGCCAATGCCTTCGTCGACCGCGAGGAGACCGGCATGGTCAACGCGGTGCTCGACCAGATCGGCCGCCAGTTTCGCGGTGACGAGTTCGGGCGGGGGTGAATTGAGGCGCAGGGCGGTGAATTGATGCGATGTGGCTGCCCCATATTCCGCCGTCATCACCCGCGAAGGCGGGTGATCCAGTACGCCGCGGCCTATCGATGTCACACGATCGTCTCTGGAATACTGGATCGCCCGGTCAAGCCCGGCGATGACAGCGAAGTGTGTGGCTGACGCTGATGACAAACCCGCACAATCCCTCCGCCGAAGACTCCCTCATCGCGCGCTATTTCAAGCCGCTGGCGACTGATCCCGGCGCCTTGGGGCTGGTGGACGATGCCGCCATCCTGCAGGCGCTCGGCAGCGACATCGTCGTCACCACCGACGCGGTGGTCGAGGGCGTGCATTATCTTGCCACCGATCCGCCCGATACCATCGCGCGCAAGGCGCTGCGGGTGAACCTGTCCGATCTCGCCGCCAAGGGGGCCGTGCCGGCCGGCTTCGTGCTGACATTGGCGCTGCGCAGCAAGGAAGACGCTTGGCTCAGGCCGTTCGCGGACGCGCTCGGCGAGGATGCGAAAACCTTCGTCTGTCCGCTGCTCGGCGGCGACACGGTGTCGACGCCGGGGCCGCAAATGATCTCGATTACCGCCTTTGGCCGCGTGCCGCAGGGGCGGATGGTCGGCCGCACCGGCGCCCAACCGGGCGACCGTATCCTGGTGACGGGGACGATCGGCGACGCCGCGCTTGGCCTTGACGTGCTCAAGGGCGGCGCGGTCGCGAATGCGCTGGCCTCCGATCCGCACGCGCGCGAGACGCTGATCTCGCGCTATCGCGTGCCGCAGCCGCGCAATGCTCTCGCGCAGTCCGTGCGTGACCATGCGACGGCTGCGATGGATGTCTCCGACGGCCTTGCTGGAGATCTGACCAAGCTCTGTGCGGCATCAGGCGTCTCGGCCACGATCGACGTGACGAGCGTGCCGCTCTCGGCCGCTGCCGCCGGCCTGATCGCAGGCAAGGTCGTTTCCGTCGAGACGCTGCTGGCCGGAGGGGACGATTACGAGGTGCTGTGCACCGCTCCGCCAGCGCAAGCCAACGCGCTGATTGCCTTGGGGCGTGCGGCAGGCCTTGCCGTCACGGCCATCGGCACGATCGTCGCGGGCCATGAGCGGCCGCGCTTCCTGGACGGGCAGGGCCAGGAGCTGGTCTTGAAGCGGCTCTCCTACAGCCACTTCTAGGAATTGCTCCAAACCGGCGTCCCGGCTGCCAAGACAGGCTAAATACCTGCCGAGATCGGCTTTTCGGCCTTATCTGGCGTTGCACCCTCAATTTGATTTTGGCAAGGTCGTGACCGACTAAGGCCGCGCCTTCGGGCAAGGAGCGGCCTTCTTCAAAATCAAGGCGCCGCACCGCACGACGGAAAACAAAAGGCGCCGGGGGTACGTTCATCAAGGATCTGAGGCAAAAAATCACATGACAGCATTATGGTTGATTGTGCTCTGCGGAGTGCTTTCCGTCGTCTACGCGATCTGGGCGACGTCTTCGGTGTTGAGCGCGGATGCGGGGTCTCCGCGCATGCAGGAAATCGCGGCAGCGGTGCGCGAAGGCGCCCAGGCCTACCTGCGGCGTCAATACACCACGATCGGGATGGTCGGCATCGTCATCTTCGTGCTGCTTGCCTATTTCCTGGGACTCTACGTCGCGATCGGTTTTGCCATCGGCGCGATCCTGTCGGGGGCGGCCGGCTTCATCGGCATGAACGTCTCGGTCCGCGCCAATGTGCGCACCGCCCAGGCGGCGACCACGTCGCTCGCAGGTGGTCTCGAGCTCGCCTTCAAGGCGGGCGCCATCACCGGCATGCTGGTGGCGGGTCTCGCGCTGCTTGGCGTGACCCTCTATTTCGGCTTCCTGGTCCATTCGCTGAAGCTTGCGCCTGACAGCCGCGTCGTCATCGACGCCATGGTGGCGCTCGGCTTCGGCGCCTCGCTGATCTCGATCTTCGCTCGTCTCGGCGGCGGCATCTTCACCAAGGGTGCGGACGTCGGCGGCGACCTCGTCGGCAAGGTCGAGGCCGGCATCCCCGAGGACGATCCGCGCAACCCGGCCACCATCGCCGACAACGTGGGCGACAATGTCGGCGACTGCGCCGGCATGGCCGCCGACCTGTTCGAAACCTATGCGGTGACCGCGGTCGCCACCATGGTCCTGGCGGCGATCTTCTTCGCCAAGACGCCGATCCTCGCCGACATGATGACGTTGCCGCTCGCCATCGGCGGCATCTGCATCATCACCTCGATTATCGGCACCTTCTTCGTGAAGCTCGGGCCGAGCCAGTCGATCATGGGCGCGCTTTACAAGGGTCTGATCGCAACCGGCGTCCTCTCGCTGGTCGGCATCGCCGGTGTGATCCATTACCTGATCGGCTTCGGCAAGCTCGCCGGCGTCGACTATACCGGCATGGCGCTGTTCGAGTGCGGCGTGGTCGGCCTTGCCGTCACCGCGCTGATCATCTGGATCACCGAATACTACACCGGCACCGACTATCGTCCGGTGAAGTCGATCGCCCAGGCCTCGGTGACCGGCCACGGCACCAACGTGATCCAGGGCCTCGCCATCTCGATGGAAGCGACCGCGCTGCCCGCGATCGTCATCATCGCCGGCATCCTGGTCACCCACAGCCTCGCCGGCCTGTTCGGCATCGCGATCGCGACCGCCACGATGCTGGCGCTCGCCGGCATGGTCGTCGCGCTCGACGCGTTCGGTCCGGTGACCGACAACGCCGGCGGTATTGCCGAGATGGCGGGCCTGCCGAAGGAGGTTCGCAAGTCGACCGACGCGCTCGATGCAGTCGGCAACACCACCAAGGCGGTGACCAAGGGCTACGCGATCGGCTCCGCCGGTCTCGGCGCCCTGGTGCTGTTCGCGGCCTACAACGAGGATCTCAAGTTCTTCATTGCGGACTCCGCGCACCACGCCTACTTCGCCGGCGTCAAACCGGACTTCTCGCTCAACAATCCCTACGTCGTGGTAGGCCTGTTGTTCGGCGGTCTCTTGCCGTATCTGTTCGGCGCGATGGGCATGACCGCCGTGGGCCGCGCGGCGAGCGCGATCGTCGAGGAGGTCCGCCGACAATTCCGCGAGAAGCCGGGCATTATGCAAGGCACCGACAAGCCGGATTACGGCAAGGCGGTCGACCTTCTGACCAAAGCGGCGATCAAGGAAATGATCATCCCCTCGCTGCTTCCGGTGCTGTCACCGATCTTCGTCTACTTCGTGATCTATGCGATCGCGGGGGGCGGGGCGGCCGGCAAGTCGGCGGCGTTCTCGGCGGTGGGCGCGATGCTGCTCGGCGTGATCGTGACGGGCCTGTTCGTCGCGATCTCGATGACCTCGGGCGGGGGCGCCTGGGACAACGCCAAGAAGTACATCGAAGACGGTCATTTCGGCGGCAAGGGCAGTGACGCCCACAAGGCGGCCGTGACCGGCGACACCGTCGGCGATCCCTACAAGGACACGGCCGGCCCGGCGGTGAACCCGATGATCAAGATCACCAACATCGTGGCGTTGCTGCTGCTGGCAGTCCTCGCGCACTGAGGTAGACGTTGCTGAACGAAGACCCCGCGGCGCAGGCCTGCGGGGTCTTTCTTTGCGTGTGTGCTGCCGGAGGCCGGCGCATCATCTGAACATGAAACCCGCCCGGCGGGACGCGGAACGCAACAATCCGGTCATCAGAGCGATCCATCGATGCCGAGGGCGTAAGCCGCCCGAAAATGTGCACCCTACGCGTGCGCACATTTAGGGTTGCTTAACCGGCCGAGTTCTAGAAATACGAGAGACTGTCAGCGGCATCTTAGGGAGCTCCGCAGCACGCGTGTGGTGCTCCGCGCGCGGCGCGCTCTCGACATGCTCAGGGGTTCGCTGCCCGCCGCGAGAGGGAGGTTCCGTTGCCTGCACGGCCTGTGAACGAGATTGAGCGGGCATTGATGGCGCATCCGGGCGTGGCGGATGCTTTCCTCAGCGCCGAGCCTGGCCACGGCGGTCAGTCCGAGGTCGCTTTCGTCGCAATTGACCCCGATCATCTGAGCGCCGGCAAGGCGAAGCATCTCCAGGCCGAGTCGGATCGCAGAGTTGCGCAATGGCGTCGCGCTTTCGATCAAGCATATCGCCATGACGCCGACGGTGTTGTGCCGTCATTCGTCGGTTGGACCAGCAACTTCACCAACAGGCCCATTCCCGAACCCGATATGGTCGATTGGCTCGATCATACGATCCTGCAAATTCGTGCTCTTGGCGCAAGGCGGTTGTTGGAGATCGGGTGCGGCGTCGGCTTGCTCGTCGAAAAGCTCGCGCCCGGCTGTGACGTATATTGCGGGACCGACCTCTCGCCGGTGGCCGTTCAGCGGCTGCGTGCGTTCGCGCAGTCGAAGCCCGAGCTTCGGCATGTCGAGTTTCTAGAGCGGGAAGCCGCCGATTTGAGCGGCTTGCCGCTGAATTCGTTCGATGCAGTGGTGCTAAATTCGGTCGTGCAATACTTTCCCGGCATCGAATACCTGCACTTAGTCTTGGAGCAAGCCGCAGGCCTGGTGGCTCCTGGGGGGCACATCTTCGTCGGCGACGTTCGTAACCTCGAGCTCCTGCCGGTCTTCCATCGCGAAGTTCAATCCGCGAAAGTTTCGGGAGCCACGGATGCCGCGCTCGCGCGAAAGATCTTCCTGTCGATCGCCCAGGAGCGCGAGTTGGTGATCGACCCCCGCTACTTTCAGGGTATTTCCGGATCCATCCGGCGGATATCGGGTGCGGAAATCCTGCTCAAGCGCGGATCAAGCTACGAACTGACCCGCTATCGCTACGACGTGGTGCTGCGTGTCGATCGCGAAGCTGCTTCAGCTGACAGCGAGAACAGCAGCCTCGTGCCGGACATGAAGCAAGGGGAAAGTGAGGGCAGGCCGCTGGCGACCGATCCGATGGCCGCCGCGTTCCTTCAGCATCTCGGCATGGAGCTCGGGGACGTGTTGCAGGCCCAGTTTCCGGACGCGAAATTGCCCGCGGCCGTGATCGCGCTCAACCAGCGAGATTTTGCCGAGATCGTGCAGGCCTCGTCGAACGCGCCGGGCAATCCCGGCGACAATGAATTGATCGAGGCGTCGGTATGACCGCCCATAATCTGGCGCTGCGTTTCGAAGAGACCGTTGCGTCCTCGCCGGACGCCGTCGCCCTGTTGTGCGAAGGCGACAGCTTTGCCTTTTCGGAGCTCAACCGATTGGCAAACCGGTTGGCGCGCTGGTTGACATCGCGTGGCGTCAACAAGGGCGCCGTCGTGTGCCTTGAATTGCCGAAAATCGCCGAGGCCTATGCGCTCGCGATCGCCTGCATCAAGATCGGAGCACCCTATGCCTTCCTCGATCCTGCGGCCCCCGAGGAACGTGCCCGGCTGATGCTGGAGCGATGCCGGCCCGCGCTGATCGTCAGCGTGCGCGAGGGAGCTGGGCCGCGGACATTGATCGGCGATGCAATTGCCCGGGCTGCCTTGCATCATGCCCTGTCGCAGCTTGAAGACGACAATCTGCCGCTGACATCCCTGATCACCGGGGCCGATCCGGCCTATGTCATGTTCACCTCGGGATCGACGGGCGAACCGAAGGGCGTGGTCATCCCCCATCAAGGGGTGCTTCACCTGATCGCCTGGGCGAAGAGCGATCTTGGAATTGGACCCGGTGACCGGCTGACGAATGTCAACCCGATCTATTTCGACAATTCGGTCTTCGACATCTATGCCGGCTTCCTGAACGGAGCGGCGGTTGTCGCGCTGGACGCGCAGAAGGGGCGGCCCCCCGCAGAGCTGGTGTCGGAGATCACCAAGCATCAGTGCACGTTCTTCTTCGCCGTGCCGACCCTCTTCATGTTCCTGGACTCCATGCACCTTCTGAGCCCGGATTGGCTGCCGAGCGTCAGCCGATTCATGTTCGGCGGTGAGGGGTTTCCGCTGGCCCGGCTTCGTCGGTTCCACGACGCGTTTGCCGGCAAGGCGAAGCTGATCAATTGCTACGGCCCGACCGAGACGAGCTGCATTTGCAGCGGTTTCGAGATCGTCGAATCCGTTTTTGAGTCCAAGGACGGGTTGGCCCCGCTGGGGCGACTCAATCCCAATTTCAGCTACCGGATCCTGGACGAAGAGATGAAGCCGGCGCTTGCGGGCACTGCCGGCGAGTTGTGGCTGGGAGGCCCTGGGGTAGGGCTCGGCTACATCAACAACCCGGAAGAGACCGCCCGCCGTTTCTGTCAGGACCCTCTGATCGACGGCTATCGGTCGATCCTCTATCGGAGCGGCGACCTCGTGGAGGCCGACCTTGAAACCGGCGTCCTGCGTTTCCGCGGTCGCGCGGATAATCAGGTCAAGCTTCGGGGGTATCGGGTCGAGCTGGAGGAGATCGACCACGCGCTGATGGCGTGCAGGGGAATAACCCGTGCGCTCGCCGTGGTGCAGCACGACGCCAGTGGCGCCAGTCGGCTGCTGGCCGCGTATTCGGGTGCAAGAATGGCGGAAAGCGATCTGCGCCAGCACTGCACTGCGCACCTTCCCGCCTACATGGTGCCGGGCCGGTTCATCTGGATGGAAGACATTCCCGTCAATGCCAATGGCAAGGCGGACCGGCGCTCGGTAGCGTCACTGCTCGGCGAAGCTGTTGCAAGGGCCTCGTAGATGCAACAGCTCGTAGTGATCGCGCGCGTTGTCCGATGAGTGTTGAAAGCCAGCCCTACGGCTACGCGCCATCGGGTCCTCTTGCGAAGCCGTCGTGGCGGTTGATCCCCAAGATCGATCGGGACCCGAGGCTCGTGGCGGGGGTCCAGGACATCGGTGGCCGCGTGCTGCTCTGCTGCGCGGTCGGACTGCTCGCGGTTTTGTTTCGGCAGATAGGTATCGATTTTTCAGCGGCGGGACTCGCGCTGGTGTGCGCCTATGCCGGCCGGTACCGGCGCGTCCTGATCTTGCTCGCAACCTTGTTGCTGCTCTATCGCAGCGGCTTCCTGATCGACCGCGGTTTTCTCGAACGGCTGACGATCGACGAAGGCGTCGGCGACCGGATCCATCAGCCGCTGCTGGAAGCGGTCATGCTGGTCGTCGTGTTTGCGCTGTTCGCGGGCCTGCTGATCATGCAGGGGCCAGGGACGGTGGTCTTCCGCCGCCCGACGCTCAGCCTGTTGCTGGCGTTCCTGGCACTCGTCGCGCTGACGCAGGCCACGATGATGGCCGGCCTGCCGCGTGTTCTGCTGTGGTCGTTTCTGATGACGTTCCAGCCCTATTTGTGGTTTCTTGCCTATGGTTTGGCCGATGCGGGCAGGAAGCGATCTCCGGTGTGGCGGCACCTGAGCGTTTTCCACCCCTTCTGGGGATCGTCGCTGACGCCGTTCGGGAAGGGGCTGTCTTATCTCGACCGCTTCGAGGCCAAGACACCCGAGGAGCTTGCAGTGACGCAGCTCAAGGGCGTCAAGCTTGCGGTCTGGATCCTTGTGCTCGCCATCGTCAGAGTCTGTCTCGTCGAGATCGTCCACGGACGTTTGCAGCTTCCAATGTTCGACGACAACCTGCTGCAATATCTCGCGCGCCATCCCTGGCCGCGTTTCGTCGGATGGGCGAGCCTCGTCAGCTTCTTCGTCGAGGACTTGCTGAGCATGACCGTGTTCGGCGGCGTCATCATCGCCACGGCGCGACTTGCCGGCTTTCGCCTGCTGCGCAACACCTACCGGCCTCTGGAGTCAACGACGCTGGCGGAATTCTGGAATCGCTACTATTTCTATTACAAAGAACTGCTCGTCGACCATTTCTTCTACCCCACCTTTGTTCGCTGCCTCCGCGGCCATCGCCGGCTTCGCATGTTCTTCGCCACCTTTGCCGCGGCCTGTGTCGGCAACCTGCTGTTTCACTTCATCCGCGATATTCATTTCGTCGGCGAAATGGGCCTTTGGCGGGCGGTGGTCGGTCAGCAATCGCACGCGTTCTACACGTTTGTCCTGGCCATCAGTGTCGGGCTCTCGCAGATGCGCCGCGCCCCGCAACTGGCGCCGCGAGGATGGCTGCGTGGCCGCTTGCTGCCTTGCCTGTGGGTGTCGAGCTTCTTTTGTCTCATTCACGTCTTCGATGCGCCGCTCGACCGCGAGCATTCGCTCGGGCAACGCGCCGAATTCCTGTTCTATCTCCTGGGAGTCTCGACATGACCACGAAAGCCGGCCCTGAAGTCAGATCGCAGATGCGACGCTACATCGTGCAGCGGCTGCTGATGAAGGGCGACAGCGCGCCGCTTGGTGACGATGATCTGCTGTTCACCAGCGGCCGCCTCGATTCGCTCGACGCGGTCGAGCTGATCATGAGCATTGAGACCGACCACGGGATCAACTTCTCCGACATCGGCTTCGATTTGACGCGCCTGGACTCGATTTCGGCGATTGCCGCTTTGGTGGGACAGCCGTCGGCCGAGCTTGCATAGCAACCGAGGGTCGCCACGCACTCAACGCGAAAGCGCGGCCCGGCGCTGCATGTTGGGCCGCGTCCGCGGATGCGAAAGCTACTGCACGTCCATCTGCAGCCCTTCCTTCTGGATGATGCCGGCGAACTTCTTCGTCTCGGCGTCCACGAAGGCGGCAAACTGGTCGGGCGTGCCGTAGTCGGCGCGGGCCCCCATGGCCAGGATGTTCTTCTTGATGTCGTCGCGCTCGAGCATCGCCTTCACTTGAAGGTTGAGCGCTTCGAGAACGGCGGGCTGCACACCCTTCGGCAGGAACACCGAGAACCACGACGAGACGTCGAAAGCCGCAAGCTCCGGCGCGCTCTCGCGCATGGTCGGCAGGTTCGGCGCGAGGTCGCTGCGCTCCGTCGTGGTGACGCAGAGGCCGGTGAGGGTGCCGTTCTGTACCTGCGGCAGGCTCGGATAGAGGTTGTCGAACAGGATCTGGATGTCGCCGGCGAGCGCCGCCTGGAGCGCGGGACCGGCGCCGCGGAACGGGATGTGCGTCATCTTCAGCCCGGTGAGCTGCAGGAACCAGGCGCCGGTGAGGTGAGGGCTCTGGCCGACGCCGGAGGAGGCGTAGCTGAGCTTGTCCGGATTGGCCTTGAGATAGGCGACCAGCTCGGCGATCGACTTGATGCCGGTCTTGGGATGCGCCGAGACGATGTTCGGGATCCGGATCATGTTGGAGACCGGCTGGAGCTGGTCCGGCTTGTAGGTGAGGTTCTTGAAAATGCTGTAGGCGATCGCGTTCGGGCCGGGATTGCCGATCAGGATGGTGTGGCCGTCCGGCTTGGCGCGGACCACCTCGGCCGTGCCGATCGTACCGCCGCCGCCGGACCGGTTTTCCACCACGGCCGATTGGCCCCAGGCGGCCTGCAGATGCGCCGCCAGAAGCCGACCCATCACGTCGGTCGAACCGCCGGCGGCAGCCGGCACGACGAGGCGGACGTTTTCGGTCGGCTTCCAGTCCGCCAGGCTCGATCGCGGCAGGATCGCTGCGGCCGAGATAGCGGCAGCGCCAGTGAGCACGCGACGGCGGGACAGCAATTGATTGGGCACGAATCCACTCCCTGCATCTTATTTTGCAGGAGCGTATGGAAGCGTATGCGCAACGGCAAGCCGCACGAAGCCGCAGGCTGAAGGCTCAGTTAAAGCTGAGCAGCTTGAAGATCGGCGTGAGGTAGCTCATCTCCTGGCCCGAGGTCGGCGTCGTCCGGCTGATGAAATCGAAGATCTTGCCGTCCTGGAGACCGTAATTCGCAAGCCGGCGCACACGCCGGTTCTTGTCGAAATAGACCGCGATGACGCGCTGGTCGACCACCCTCTGGTTCATGAAGGCGACAATGCGCTCGGAGCGCTGGGAGATGTAATAGAACACCTCGCCGTCGAGGGTTGCGACGGTGGAGGGGGTGCCCATCACGATCAGCACCTGGTCCTGGCTCGCACCGATCGGGATCTGCTCCAGTGCGCCGGGCGGCAGGATGTAACCCTTCTGGAACTGCTCGCCGGTGCAGCCCGCAAGCGCGGCGCCAACCAGGGCCGCGGCCGCGAAAAGGCGCAAGCCGCGCCAACGTGCATGAAGGCCGCGCGGCTTGTCTGCACGCAGGCTGGTCTGGTTCGTTATCGTCATAGCGGAACTGATTCCGTCCCCTTGCGTCGCGCGAGGCGCTGAAGTACCGGGCGGAGGCTCTGAATGCAACACGGGCGCGCCCGCTTGCGGAAACCACAATGCTTTGGCCGTTCAATCACTTCAGGAAACCCCGCCTAGCCTCGCCGGGCACCATTGAAGCCATCTATGGCATGATCGTGACGCAGGCGCGAGAACCCATGTTTTACCGCGACTTGGGCGTGCCGGATACCGTTAACGGGCGTTTCGATCTGTTGCTGCTGCACCTCTGGCTGCTGCTGCGCCGCCTGCGCACGGTCCAGAGCGCCACCGAGCTGTCGCAGGCGCTGTTCGACCGTTTCTGCGAGGACATGGACGACAATCTGCGCGAGATGGGGATAGGCGACCAGACCGTGCCGAAGCGGATGCGGGCCTTCGGCGAGGCGTTTTACGGCCGGGTCCAGGCCTACGATCAGGCCATGGAAGGCGGCGGCGAGGCGCTGGCATCCGCGATCTGCAAGAATATCTTGAATGGGGCCGGCATGGACCAGGCGCAGCAGCTCGCAGCCTATGCCAGGGCGGCCGAGGCCAACCTCGCCCAGACCGGCGAGGCCGCACTGCTGGGTGCGTCCTTCAAGTTTCCTCCAGCGCTTCCTGAGGATGTGACGCCATGACCCGACCGATACCAGCATCCGGGCCCGATCCCTGGCGGGTGCCCGTCATCGTTGCACAGATCCCGGATACCGGCCTGCATCGCAAGCTCGAGGCCTCGGCCGCCGAGCGGCAGGCCATGGCTGAGACGGCAGGCTTGCGCGAGGTTATCTCGGTCCAGGCCGATTTCGATGTCGTGCCGAAAAGCGGCAACCGGATCCAGGTCACGGGGCACGTTCGCGCCCGGATCGGCCAGACCTGTGTGGTCACGCTTGACCCGATGGAGAGCGACATCGACGAGGAGGTGGACCTGATATTCGCCCCCGAGGCCGAGGTCCGCCGCCTGGCCGACCTGATGGAGGAGGGGCACGACGATCGGGAGCAGGTCGCCGACCCGCCGGAGGCGATCGTCAATGGCATCATCGACCTTGGGAGGCTTGCCACCGATGCCCTGTTCCTGGCGGTCGATCCCTATCCGCGCAAGCCGGGGGTCGTGTTTGAGCCCGAGGTTATCGCCCCCGATCCGGAGGACCACCCCTTTGCGGTCCTGAAGGCACTTCAGGACGGGAAGAAAGACAAATAGGTGCCACCTTCTCCAGAGGACCGCTTCGGGACGGGGCGAGATGTTTGCGGCGGTGGTTTGAAAAGCTCGATTATCCGTTTGATTTTGATGTACTTCTTGTGAATTAGTCCGTCCGCAGCCCGATGCTCCCGAATGCAAAAGGCTGGGGGCAAGAGGTTGTTTCGGGATAACAAAACGCTATTGTCGCGCCCCGGTCCGGGTGCGGCGTGGCGCTTGACCGACCGCCATGTTCGTGGCGAACCCATTTGCGGCCCCGCTCGTTCAAGACCGCACCAGACCCAGGTTTCCAGGACTTTTATGCCAAGCAAGGTTCGCATCGCGCTTGACGCCATGGGGGGCGACGCCGGCGCCGCGGTGGTCATCCCAGGCGCCGCCATCTCGCTCCAAAGGCATCGCGAGATCGAATTCCTGCTGATCGGGGACCGCGCCAAGATCGAACCCGAGCTCGACCGCCACCCCGCGCTGAAGGCGGCCTCGAAGATCATCCACACCGATGTCGCGGTCAGCGGCGAGGAAAAGCCGAGCCAGGCGCTGCGGCGCGGCCGCAGGACCTCGTCCATGTGGCTTGCCATCGATGCGGTGAAAAAGGGCGAGGCGGATGTTGCGGTCTCCGCCGGGAATACCGGGGCGCTGATGGCGATGTCGCGCTTCCACCTGCGCACGCTGCCGGGCATCGACCGTCCGGCCATTGCCGGCATGTGGCCGACCAGGCGCGGCGATTCCGTCGTCCTCGACCTCGGCGCCAGCATCGGCGGCGATACGCATCATCTGGTGTCGCTCGCCATCATGGGCGCGGCGATGGCCAGCGTGTTGTTCAACAAAAAGCGTCCCACGGTCGGCCTGCTCAATATCGGGGTCGAGGAGATCAAGGGGCATGAGGAGATTCGCGAGGCCGGCGAAATCCTGCGCGCCAGGAACCTGCCCGAGCTCGACTATCTCGGGTTCGTGGAGGGCGACGGCATCGGCAAGGGGGTGGCGGATGTCATCGTCACCGAGGGCTACAGCGGCAACATCGCGCTGAAGGCCGCGGAGGGAACCGCGCGGCAGATGGCGGAATTGCTCCGGGACGAGATGAAGCGGGGCTGGCTGTCAAAGCTCGGCTATCTCTTTGCGCGCAACGCCTTCCAGGCCCTGCGCAACAAGATGGATCCGAACAAATCCAACGGCGGCGTGTTGCTGGGGTTGAACGGGATCGTGGTCAAGAGCCATGGCGGAATCGCTGCCGAAGGCTTTGCCTATGCGATCGATGTTGGCTATGAGATGGTCAAATTCGATCTCCTCAACAAGATCAATCAGATGCTCAATCGCGAAGGTGGTGCACTCAGTTCCGTGCAGGCCGCGCAGGAGGCTGTTTCGTGACTCAAATTCGTTCGGTCGTGCTGGGCTGCGGCTCTTATTTGCCGGAGCAGGTGGTGACCAACGCCCAATTGGCGGCGCGCATTGACACGTCCGACGAGTGGATCGTGCAACGCACCGGCATTCGCGAGCGGCATATCGCGGCCGAGGGCGAGTTCACCTCGCATCTGGCGCTGAAGGCGGCGCAGGCTGCGCTCGCGGACGCCGGC
This sequence comes from Bradyrhizobium sp. 35, assembly GCF_023073215.1. Lineage (NCBI taxonomy): Bacteria > Pseudomonadati > Pseudomonadota > Alphaproteobacteria > Hyphomicrobiales > Nitrobacteraceae > Bradyrhizobium > Bradyrhizobium sp. 35. The sequence continues at coordinate 173,825 of NZ_JADPJC010000168.1, read as the reverse complement.
GTGGACGCGCAGTCGATCGACCTGATCGTGCTCGCGACCTCGACGCCTGACAACACCTTCCCCGCGAGCGCGGTCGCCGTGCAGCACGGGCTCGGCATCAACCATGGCGCGGCCTTCGACCTTCAGGCGGTGTGCTCGGGCTTCGTGTTCGGGCTCGCCACCGCCGATAATTTCCTGCGCACCGGCGCCTTCAAGCGCGCGCTGGTGATCGGCGCGGAAACCTTCTCGCGCATCCTCGACTGGACCGATCGCGGCACCTGCGTGCTGTTCGGCGACGGTGCCGGTGCGGTGGTGCTGGAGGCGCAGGAGCAGCCGGGCAATGCCGCGACCGACCGCGGGATCGTGACCACGCATCTGCGCTCCGACGGCCGTCACAAGGCGAAGCTGTTCGTCGACGGCGGCCCGTCCTCGACCCAGACTGTCGGCCATCTTCGCATGGAGGGCCGCGAGGTCTTCAAGCACGCGGTCGGCATGATCACCGACGTGATCGTCGACGCCTTCAAGGCGACCGGGCTCAATGCCGACAGCATCGACTGGTTCGTGCCGCACCAGGCCAACAAGCGAATCATCGACGCGTCCGCGCACAAGCTCCATATCGCGCCGGAGAAGGTGGTGCTGACGGTGGACCTTCACGGCAACACCTCGGCGGCCTCGATCCCGCTGGCGCTGTCGGTGGCGCGCAAGGACGGCCGCATCAAGCGCGGCGACCTGGTTCTGCTCGAAGCCATGGGCGGCGGCTTCACCTGGGGCTCCGCGCTGGTGCGCTGGTAAGCCACACTCGGTAAAATTTTGCCCGAATCAGCGCGGATTATCGATGCGCCTGCATTGATGAGCGCTGTTGACCGCTGTATCGTAAGCTCATAATTTCAGACAACAATTGTTCGCCGTGATGTGGGGCAGGGCGATGACCGATCAAAGTAAAACCGTAACGCGTGTCGATCTGTGCGAAGCCGTCTACCAGAAGGTGGGGCTGTCGCGCACGGAATCGTCTGCCTTCGTGGAACTCGTGCTGAAGGAGATCACCGATTGCCTTGAGAAGGGCGAGACGGTGAAGCTGTCCTCGTTCGGCTCCTTCATGGTCCGCAAGAAGGGTCAGCGCATCGGTCGCAACCCGAAGACCGGCACCGAGGTGCCGATCTCGCCGCGCCGGGTCATGGTGTTCAAGCCGTCGGCGATCCTGAAGCAGCGGATCAACGCCCAGCACCGCACCAATGGCGACGCCAGCAAGGCGCAACCCGAGGCGTAATCCGCCCTCTGGATAAGGATTTGGCATTTGGACAAGGCGCCGGATGCGTTCCGAACCATCAGCGAAGTAGCGCAGGAACTCGACATTCCGCAGCACGTGCTGCGGTTCTGGGAGACCCGATTCTCCCAGATCAAGCCGATGAAGCGCAGCGGCGGCCGCCGCTATTACCGCCCCGACGACGTCGACCTGCTCAAGGGCATCCGCCGTCTGCTCTACGGGGAGGGCTACACCATCCGCGGGGTGCAGCGGATCCTGAAAGAGCACGGCGTCAAATCGGTGCAGGGCCTCGCCGACAGCGCGGCCGCGGTCTCGTTCGGCGCCATCGAGGACGCCGTCGGCGCCAGCCTGATGGAGCCCGAGGAGGAGACCGGCGTCCGCGGCGCCCGCGACAGCGACGATGACGACTACCAGGGCGAGGAGGAGGAGGGCATCGACTTCCGCTTCTCCGAGACCGATGACGAGGAAATCCTCACCACCTTCCGCAAGGGCGGCACCCCCGCCGCGCCCGCAGGCCCCAGCGCCATCCACCGGGAGCGCCTCGGACGGGTGCTCGCCGAGCTCATCGCCTGCCGCGAAATGCTGGATCAGGCATTGAAGGACGCCTGACGCCGGACTCCGTCGGCTTTGGGCCAGTTCCGAGGCCTTTCGGCGGAGACAGCAAAATGGTGTCACCTCGCCTTGCGCAAAGCGGCGATCCTAGCTAATGGAACGACGTTCGGAGCGTGGCGCAGCCCGGTTAGCGCACTAGTCTGGGAGACTAGGGGTCGGAGGTTCAAATCCTCTCGCTCCGACCATTTTACAGAATGATCTCAGTAGGATACCGGAGCGTCCTTAACTCCCGCGATCTTCGTCAGCGCCTGTGTAAGCACCGGGTAAGCACGCGTCGTGCGCGGGGCCCATTCGGTCGAGGAGCCTGCTTGGCAGTGAACTCATTCTGACATGCGATCTAGCGGTCAAGTTATCCACAACTGCGACAGCACGCGGTCAGCTGATCGTCCCTCGCACGTTGCGGTTGCAATCAATCTTCTCCTATGAAATCGTTTTTCTTGGGGGAGGACTTCGAATTGGCGCTCATAGATAAATTTTCTAGGTATTTCGTTCGTCACCATCTGTCCTTCCGTCCTTACCACCAGAAAGCTGCCCCATTAGAACTGGTCGCCGATGGCGAGGAGGTTGACGTGCAAACGGTCCTCCAAAAGGCCATCAAGAATGATGGCGCTATATTTGATGTGCGGATTGACGATCAGGTTAGGCTGACGAAACTGGACGTTCGGGAGAAGGACAATATTGCCATCTTCCTCTTTAGACGGAGCGATCCCGCCGCCGGCGCGCAAGTACTCGAAAATCGAAGAACGCGGAAGCTTAGGCCAGTGGAGATCGGCACTGACGAATATCCAGCGGTCTCGGCACACCTCTTTGTGCAACTCAAGAAGCAGCGTTTGCCAAATCCGACCTATCGGGCGCTCATGGAAGAGGTGCCCGGACTAGGCCGGACTTACATGCACAACGTCTTGAGGAACACAGTTCGTCAGTTCAAATATTCATTCCGCGACAAGAAGGAGGAAAAAGAAACATATTCCATTGTGGGTTTTGACGGGGTCCCGTCCGACACTGTTGGTTCGGCGTTGAAGGGGAGTGAAGTCCCGTATGTAGAATTGGTCCGCCCCGGCCAAATTGCAGGTCTTGATACCGGCGGCCTAGTAGAGCCACGTGAGCAACGAATGAAGCTCATGATCCGAGCGGACAAGCCGCATCAGGTGATCCAGACCCTGAACCGGATCAAGGACTGGATGGTCGATTGGAGCGAGATGCGCGTGAGGCTCGACTTGCCAGAAGATCGGTCTCGATTGATTTCGATCGCTCGCACTCAGGACGCTAAGGACGTTCTATTCGTTAGATCGATCCCAGTGACTACCAAAAAGCCACTAGCTACGTGTACTGATGTCGTGAACGAAGAGCTGGTTGAGAATGCTCAGGACCTGTTCGCAAAGAAGGATTAGGGTTCAATGTGGAGAATATTTTACCCTATCCAGTACTTCCGGCTCTCGAATGCGGATAAGCGCCGCATCGACGTAATCCCGACGTTTGTGCTCGCATTGCTGATAGCAATTCCGTTCATCGTCGTGGGCGGCGCTTCATTCTTCAAAGCAAACGGGTTCTTAGATCGCATATTGACGCTGACCGCTGGACTAACCGGCTTCTACGTGGCGGCATTGGTGGCGGCGGCGACCTTTCTCCACCCCGATCTGGATAAGCCGATAAAGACCGGGCCGGTGGTTTTAATTACGAAGGAAGCGGATGGAACGATCAATCGAGAGGCCCTAACCCGACGTGAATTCGCGTGCATGATCTTCGGCTACTTAGCCGCCTCCACGTTGTTGTTGTCCTTAGCGATCTCCTTCGTGGTCGGAATAAGCACCGCAAATTGGTCAACACTTCTGGGCGGCTCTCTGCTGTTCGTTCGGGGCGCTCTGCTTCTATGCTTTGCCATTTGGATTTCGCACATAGTGACGGTGACGGCGCTAGGATTGTTCTACCTGATGGACCGATTGCACAGAGACGACCTACAGATTACGACCAAAAAGTCGGACGTTCAGTAAGTCCTCCGCCCTTAGAGCTTCTCCATCGCCATTTCCCTAGGGGCATCTGGTAGTGACACCTGATCAGTTTATCGCCAAGTGGAAGAGCGCCGAACTAACCGAGCGCGCCGCAGCGCAATCCCACTTCATAGACCTGTGCCGCATGCTCGGAGAGCCTGCGCCGACAGACGTCGATCCTAAGGGCGATTGGTATGCCTTCGAGAAGGGCGCAACGAAAACGACCGGCGGCGAAGGTTGGGCCGACGTTTGGAAGCGCGCCCATTTCGGCTGGGAATACAAGGGCAAGCGGAAGGACCTGAACGCCGCGTTCGCGCAGCTTCAGCAGTATGCACTCGCGCTGGAGAACCCGCCGCTCTTGGTCGTATCTGACATGGACCAATTTCGTATCCATACGAACTGGACCAACAGCGTTTCCAAGAAGTACGAGTTCAAGCTTGAGGACCTGCGCGACGCTAAGATCCGCGAGCAGTTGAAGTGGGTCTTCACCGATCCCGAGCGACTGCGGCCGGGCAAGACGCGGCAGGCGCTGACCGAAGAGGCCGCCGGCGAATTCACAAGCTTGCGCAGCGTTTGCGCGATCGCGGCCACGACGCGGAAACCGTCGCTCATTTCATCAATCGCCTCGTTTTTTGCATGTTCGCAGAGGACGTGGACCTTCTGCCGAATAAGATGTTCAAGCGCATGCTTGAACACGCTGCGACCCGGCCAAACGAATTTCAGGCCTTAGCCCAAGACTTGTTCAAAGCGATGCAGTCCGGCGGCCGGGTCGGCTTCGAACAAGTTGCTTGGTTCAACGGTGGCCTGTTTAACGACGACGGCGCCCTGCCGTTGGATAGCGATGACATCGCGATCGCGTTGAACGCGGCGCGGCTTGACTGGGCTGAAGTTGATCCTTCCATTTTGGGAACCCTATTCGAGCGCGGGCTTGACCCCGGCAAGCGATCTCAACTTGGCGCACACTACACTGACCGGGAAAAGATCATGAGGATCGTTGAGCCCGTGATCGTGCAGCCGTGGCTGAAGGAATGGGAGAACACTAAAGCGCAAATTTCCAAGGCAATGGCCGATGTAGCGGAAGCGCAGCAGAGGACGCCCAGCAAGCAATCGGAAGCCAGAAAGGTATTTGCCTCGGCCCGCCGTGCCGAAGAGACCGCAAAACGTTCGGCCGTGCGCCTGTTCACAGATTTTTTGGAGCGTCCGCGAAACTTCAGGGTTCTTGATCCAGCCTGTGGTTCCGGAAACTTCCTCTATCTGGCTCTCCTGGCGCTGAAGGACTTGGAGCATCGCGCAAACATCGAGGCCGAATTGCTCGGGCTCACTAGGCGCGCGCCTGCCGTGGGGCCGGAAGCAGTTCTAGGCGTCGAAATCAATCCTTATGCCGCCGAGCTGGCCAGAGTTTCAGTTTGGATCGGCGAACTGCAATGGATGCGCCGCAACGGATTTGGCGTTTCCGATCGCCCCATATTGAAGCCGCTTCATAATATCGAATGTCGAGATGCGGTGCTGAATGCCGACAAGACTGAGGCCGCATGGCCCGATGCCAACGTAATCGTCGGCAATCCGCCGTTTCTCGGGGATCGGCAACACAAATTCATTCTTGGGGAGGCTTACACCGATCGATTGCGCGCGGCATATGAGGGGCGCGTTGCCGGCCGTGCCGATCTGGTCGTCTATTGGGTGCAAAAGGCGACAGAGCTTCTGTTGAGCGACAGAATTCAGGCGTTCGGTCTCGTTGCAACGAAATCAATTGCTAAGGGTGCGAGCAGGCGCCCTTTGGATATTCTATCGGCGCGAGGGCGAACTATCTTTGATGCTTGGACCAACGAGCCGTGGGTCGTCGACGGGGCGGCGGTTCGAGTGAGCATTGTGTGTGCGGCCTCGCCGGAACTCAACGAACGACTTGGCGCCACGCTAACGCTGAACGGCGCGCCTGTGGCAAACATCAATCCGGATTTGAGTTCGGGCATAGATGTCACGCAGGCGCGTAAGTTGCCGGCAAATCGCGGCTTGGCATTTCAGGGGGTCAAGCTTACCGGTCCGTTCGATTTTGACGGCGCGGAGGCACGAGGTTTGCTCGCGCTCCCAACCAATCCGAATGGGAGATCAAACTCGGACGTGATCGCTAGATTGTACGACATCGACGATATCGTCGGGCGCGATAGCGACAGGTGGTGCGTGGACTTTGGCACCAGCTTCACAGAACGCGAGGCCGCTCTGTACGAAGCGCCGTTCGCGATTATCCGGAATAGGGTCGTGCCATTTAGAAACGATCCGAAAAAGTCTCGGAGTGACGAAGAACGTCTCAAAAGTCGCTATTGGGAATTTCAGCGTCCTCGACCCGAAATGCGACGCGCGCTGACCGGCAAGAGGCGCTTTCTGGTGACGCCGGAGAGTTCTGAACACCGCGTCTTTGCCTTCGTACCCAACACAGTGCGCATACAAGGCAGCCTATTCGCGATCACGCGCGATGACGATTTGATCTTTGGAATTTTGTCTTCGCGAATTCACGAGGTGTGGGCGACCGCACAGGGCAACCGGCTGGGACAGGGCAATCAGCGCCGATACAACATTGGCGTCACTTTCGAGACCTTTCCATTTCCGGCCGGGCTAACGCCAGACCTCTCCGTGAAAGCTCAGACGGAGAGCCCTTTTGCTCCGACGATCATAGAGGCGGCCGCCCGGTTGAACGAACTTCGAGCAAGATGGCTAAACCCGCCCGACTTAGTCAGGATCGCGCCGGAGGTCGTTCCCGGCTATCCCGACCGCGTCATTCCGACAAACGAAGCCGCCTCAGATACGCTAAGGAGGCGGACACTGACTGATCTCTACAACGAGATGCCCACTTGGCTTGAAAATGCGCATGATGATCTCAATCGCGCGGTAGCGGCAGCCTATGATTTGTCGTCGGAGAGCTCCGATGAGCAGATACTGGCTCATCTGCTTGAAATGAACTTGGCCGGGGGAGAACCAGCAGAACACGAAGACATGGTTCACGAGCTGTCAGTCGATTGATGATAGGGCGACGGTTTAGTGCACCCTTCGAGAGATCGCTAAGCTGAGGCTCAATTATGCGCTCCTTGTTACTTCCTTCGTTATTTGCGGCGACATTGCTGATGCTGGGAACGCTCGCCGGTCGCGCCGGCGAGCATTCAGCCGAGACGCCGGAATGCAAAGAAATAACGGCGCGGATCATCGAACAGACGAATACGCATTTCGATCACTTCTCGCCGTCTGGCGGTAGCGTCTTCTTCCGAAAACCTGACATGGTCATGATCTGCGACCCAAAGTTCGTGACCTATGTTTCCCTGAACTGGGATGCGAGCGGCTTTCCTCCGAATGATTGGTTTGCGCTGGTGGCGACCGCAGGAAGCGCCGTAACCGGCGCTGATGCGAAGAAATTGGAAGCGGCGGCGCATCGGTGCCACCGTGCTGCGCTCAAGGAGGCCGAAGAGCAGGCTAGCGTCGTTCTTCCAAATGCAATGGTTGGATGTCAGGCGTTCACCAGAGACGGCGGGGGCGCGATCGTCGATGTCGCGCTCCCTCCGCGAAGGAAATGAGATGTTTAGATGCTTTCGCCTTTGGGCTTTGGCTTTGCCTTCGGTTTGGGTGACGCGGGCGGGGGAACGGAGCGCCGCGCTGCTCGATGTTTCAGCACATAGGTCGTCCCGAATTCAAGGCCCTTTGCATCGATGAATTCACGGAGCGGCTTGGCAAGCCGCCCGTCACGGCCGGCCGAGAGCAGCGCCACGTCGTTTGCCTCCTCGTTGCAGGCTCCCATGGCCCCGCGCGCGATTGTTCCAGCGTCGGACATGTAATCATCCAGCTTAGTCACCGCGCGCTGAAGGCAGTCAAAATAGAGTTCCATGCTTTGATGGGTGAGCCGCGCTTCTATATCTTGAGCGCTTGCAGCAAGTGCGCTCGCCATCAACAGCAATACAGCTGCCAAAACCCGCTTCATTTCTTCAGCCCTCGTCCATCTAGCAATGAAATGATCGCGCCCGTTTTGCCCGCAAGCGCGCTTTTCATTGCTCAGCCTTTACTTAGTCCAGCGTAACACGCGCAGCACACGCGCCGGGCGGCCAGCAGTTCCTTGTACACCGGCTTTCCCCGCCCGCAGCTGATCCGCCGCCGCAGGATCAAGCGTCCTGCAATCGCCTACACGTCAATCCGTAAACTCAACACCGATACGGCTGCCTGAACGCCAGATTAGTCGACAGTTTCTGTCGAGCCGATCCTTCTCAATCATGACCTTGAACCGGTCTCTTATAGTATGCCCAGCTGATGCGGGCAGCTCGATTGATGCACCGTGATCGGTAATGTCGACGACGCGGCAACTATACTCAATCCGTCGCCGAAGATGTAGGCGACCTCGTTTGTCTCGATGCGGTCTTGTCTGGCGACGCTCCTGCACTGCTTCTCTCTGCCTTCGGTTCTTCTCACGGGGGTGGGCGGTCACTCTGCCGAGCAGCAGGAATTCGGTTGCGCGCCTAAAAGAAAAACCCGCCAGCCGCGTAGGGCTAACGGGTTCTCGATTGCCCATGCGTCCCGCGGTACTCGTCACCAATCCGCGATGGCAAATCGTACAGCTATAAGGATTGAGGTAAGGTTACCGCTCACAAACACCACCATCGCGGGGCGGTGCGCGCCGCGTTGTTGCCCGCGAAATATCCAGAGCCCGCCCGAATTGGTTAGCGAGTTGTTAATCGGCGCCCGGCACGCTTGCGATAAGCGCTGCCGATTAGCCCCCCAGCCACGGTAGCGCGAAGCGATGGCCGGCGGCAGTGATGCCCGCCGGCCATTGTCCACACCCACGAGCGGCAGCGTGTCGACCACACCTCGACACGCAAGCAATTGACAATTTGCAAGCCTCATCCGTTACCGCTTTGATGGCGGCATGCCTCCGCTCACCCGCCGCCGCAGCAAAGATAATCCCCATCGCGAAACGTGGCTGATCTATTTCGGGGACGTCCGGGTCGGCGTGATCGGGCGTCGCGCCGGTGTCCCCAATTCTGCCCCACAATGGGGCTGGTCCTGCGGCTTTTCACCCCGGCATTGATCCGGGCAAGCATCGGAGCGGGATAGCCGAGATGTTTGACGGCGCACGGGGCGACTTCCAAGCTGCTTGGAAGGAGTTGGCAGCCACGCTCACGGACGCCAATTACGAGGCTTGGCGTCGTCAACGCGACTGGACGGCTTGGAAAGACCGAATGCACGATCTTGCTCTACCATTGCCCACACAGCAGTCGGAGGGGATTGCGCGCTGCTTCTGCGGTGACGCGGTCAGCATCCGAACCCTCGATGAACATGTACGTACTGCGCACAGCTCGGCCCCAACGAAATTCGCGGCCCGGTAAATTCGTACGGCAATATAACGATGCTTGCCCTTGCCTAATTCCGCGAATATCGTCTCCGTCCCTTTTGGTAGCGAGTTTTGGGGGAATGGCACATGATCGGTTTTCGAGCCAAATTGGAACGTTTTGAGAGCCTCGCAGCTGAGTGCGATTTGATCGCCAGGCGATCGGATGGAAGTAAGCGCGAGTTTTATCTGCGTGCGAGCGAACACTATCGCCAGTTGGCCAACGACCTGCGTACCCTGATCGCGTCGTTCGACGTCGCCGCGTAAGTGCCGGCCAATTTTGAAGTCTTTGCCGAAGCCAAGCGAATTTCTGGCTAGCGCTGAGACTATGACACTCAGGCGAAGGCTTGGATGAACGCTGGCTTTCGCGCGCATGCTTTGCTTAAAGATCGCGTCGTCGATTTCCGCCGGGTTTGACTATCAAGCTGTGCATTCTAACTCTTGTCGAAGGCCTTCGCACGCTGGAACAACACGGTTTGAAGTCCGGTGACGATCAACTTGTTCAACGTCTCACAATCGCTCGGCGACAGGTAAGGAAGCTGGCGCGACGTCTTCCACTGCTCAATGGCGGCGGTGACCGCGGCGCGCAATTCGTCATCAGTCGGGCTGGTCATTTGTCGACCTCAATGCGATCGGATCGGCGGTACCTAATCCGCTGCGGATGTGACCTTGCCACCTTATAGTCGACCGCCGCCGCTCGATCACTCTAGTGACTGAGCAAAGATTTTCCCACTCTTCCTACTCGCTCGCCCGCGCTGTCTTTGAAAGCGCTGCAAGCGAGCGTAAACCGCTTGCCGGGTGCGGCCTAGCCGTTCGCCGACCTCCTCAGCTGTGGCGCCTTCGCCAAAGAGCGAGAGCAGTTCCGCCTCTTCGTCCGGCAACCACGGACGCGTCGATGTGCGATTGTTCGTCATGCGCAACGCTCTCAACGCCTAAATACGCGGCGGCGCCGGGCGCCGGGGTGGGTCAGGAAACCGAGTTGGCTGTTCCGAGCGCGGCGGCGCCGGCAAGCGGCTCGGCTCTGGCACGCGATTACCGCGCGTCATCCACGCTGCCAGACGAGCGTAGCTTCGCCTGAGAGCAGGAACGAACCAATCAGATGCGCCTTCATGATCCATGCCGCAGAACACTATCCACGAACCATTTAGAAAAGATTGCCGGTTGTTCCCGCTCCGTAACTGATCGTAAACCATGCGATGGCAACAAACGGCCATGGAAGCCGAACACCCGCTTGAAGCGATAGGTCAAGACATCGGTCAGGAGGAAAGGCGCAGGGCCCTTTTCAATCAGCATCACCGGCAAATGCTCGATCCTCTCCGTGACCGCGATTGGGTGTCTTCTTCTAAGCTTACCGATCACCCCGGAACAAAGCTTGCCCTTCTACGGAACGGATGGATGGAGCGACGCTCAACCGGCAAAGGGCTCGAATATCGTTTGACCGAAGCCGGCCTGACAGAACTTAGCCGCCCGCGATAGGCGCAAACCGCTGAGAACCGACGAACGTGTCACAGGCCATGGAAATGATCGTCGCCGGCTACGTGAAGGTGCGGGACCGACGTGCATTGGCAGATTTGTTAGCGCATCGCCGCAAGGTGCTGGGCGAACTACAGGCGGTCTCCGGCATCAATCCCGCGAACGCTGTTCAGGACGTCCAAGACGAAATAGCAATTATCGAAACCGGCCTAGAAGAACTCAAACCGCCGCCCGGCTCGCTGCCAGAAAACGAGTGGAGCTAGCGCGTGCGCGTTAACAAGATCAATTGGGAAAAGATCGGCCGCATGACGGAGCCCGGCCGTTACAGATGCTTTTTCGGCTATCTAACCGTCACGGCGGACGACATCGAAGTGTGGACGCGATATCCCAACGCGACATTCACCTTGATCACGCAAATGGCCGACGAGCAATCGGTGGGCGAAGAATATCGTCTAGGCGCATTCGACATCGGCGATCCTCAACAGTAGGACGAAGCTACCGAAGGTAACATCACTCATCATCATCTACCGCGGCCCGGTTTGTGATCTGGAATAGCCTCGGGGCCAATACGGATTGTCCAAGCACATGGCGGGAAGTCCCGCCGCCGCTGCCCGGCACTGATCCCACGATGTAAACTTGCACTCGAAGTATGTGCTGCCACCCCAGACCCACCTTTGCAGGCAAACCGGGTATCTGGGATCGTAGGTCTGCGCCGTGGCGGACGCGACCGCGGACACTGTCGCACCGCCGAGCAAAAGCCAACGTAATGTCTTGCGCATGGGCCGCCTCATTTTTGTCGAACGATAAACGCACCGACCGGCAAGTGGGTCAAGTCGGCGAGCATTCCGCAGGGCCGCGACCGGCGTCCGATCTTTTGAACCTTCGCGCCCCCCAGACTTCCTAGACCGGATGCACGGGCATTGTTGGACGTTCTCAACGCACTGCGGTAGCGGTTCCAGAATTAACTCGCCGCGGCGACATCAAGCTTAACCCGCGGTTTCGATTGCGCCGGAGCTGCCGAGCGTTAGCCTCTCTGCACCGGACATTGCCCCGTCCGGGTTCACCATGGCGAAGGTCGTCGCGCCAAGATATTCGGCGCGGCGGCTTCGTTTATCCGCCGCAATGGTATGAGCTTCATTTGGCGAATAAGCCCGACGATGACTGGTTCGATCTCGTTGAGACACGACGACAGATCACCGCCTTGCGATCGCAACACTCTGACAATCTCCTCGTCACATCGCGATTGAACCGCTTCCTCGTTAAGATTGCTTTTCTCTCAGAGCCAAAAGATGCGGCGCACGCTAGACATCTTCGGTCTGAATTCGATCGGGTGCTGCGAATTGTTGAGGAAATGGTCTCACCACGCCGATCCACGAAGCGGCCAAACGTAGTTAGGCCGCGGCCCAAGTAACACTAACGCACGGACGTTCTTGCGCCGATCGGGCCCAGCGCCGATGCTTGATGCAGTCGCGAAGTCGTCCTCGTCTCGCGTACTGGCGCCTTCGCGGCAAGGGGTCGCCGCCGTCACAAGCGGCGGCTCCGCCCATGATCAGCTCTAGTGAGCGCGCCGCACCGCTCGGGGTACAAACGGCAGTCTCGGAGAAAACGACTTCGCGATCGTGAGAACGGCGGCTTCGTCGGTTTCCAGCGCGATCTTCTGGGCGAGCATCACATCGCCAACTGCCAACGCCCGTTCCGGGAGGAAGCACCACCCCACCTTGGGCTCGAATTTTTCATCCAGCTCCAAAACATTACTCATGGTGCCCTGATGAATTCGGTATCGACGGCCGGTAAGAGAACCAGTGACTTCAAAAAAGCCATTGGCATCAAATTGCGCGCGCTGTTCTGGAGATAACCATTCTCGCAAAAGACGGCGTGCACGCGCTTCCGGGCCATTTTGCTCGTTGAAGCTCCGATAGAGCGCACGCAGGGCACGCAGACGCGCGCCCTGGGCGACGTTACGTCCGAACAAAAACATCTTTGGTGCTGCGACGGTTCTAACCGCCGACTAGGTGCGGATAGAACAGCGTTTCCTCCGCTGTTGGATCAAATGACCGTATCAGCTTGAGATCGCCGGCCGGCGTCCGAGTGGCCGCGGTAAATCCCCGGCCGGTAAACATCTTGAAGCGCCGTTCGGCCTCGGCGAGCCCCTTGGGGTCGTCTTGCTCAAAAAAATGTCTGCTATCGCCTGAGCTGTCCATTACGATCTGGGTAGCCATGGAAGAGAACTCCGCAATGCTTAGCCCCCGATGAAGAACAAACCTCGCCGCGATCAATAGTGTTCCTGCTCTCGGCAAATTTCGTTCTGCCTTCTTGCTAGTCAGCGGTCGTCTAGCCGAACATTCTAACCGTAGCGACGCGACCCGCGCCAAGGCGCTAGCTTATTGGACCGTGTTTCAACACGTCGCGTACCAATCGTCAGGAAATGGAACGAGCATCCACGGCCCGTCCTCACTGTTATCGTTTGCAGCTAAGGGTCTGCCGGTTGCTAGAGGCTCGGCGGCGAACTCTTCTACCTCAGCGGCACTCGCCACGTTACGCTCGGCGCAACTTAAATCGCTTTGCATGAATAAAACTCCCCACCGGGGCACGATCAAATTTGCAGCGTCTTCAAAAATATCGCTCAAAGTAGGCGCGAAAAGATATCAGGCCCCATTTGCAAGCGATAGGAGCGCTGCCCTGTCCTTTTTGACAAACTGAGGCATGTACTCATTACGCGGCTGGCCGCCTGATGTCCGGTCTACGGCGAACAGCGGCCGGAGAGCTAATGGTCTCCTAGCTCGCAGATGGGCCACCAGCAGAAGTCCGAAAAGGGCCCCAACTAGGGCCCCCTTTTATCATGGGATATTGCGGGTGGCTGGTATTGAGGTCATCCTGCGCGCATGGAAGACGATGAACGCCGCGTCCGCGACGAGGCCAAGGAAGCTCTGCGGAAGATACGGCTGGAGGCGGAACTGCTTAGGTCTGCCATCGCTGAAACGCGGGAGCGTATCGAGGAAAGCCGCCAGCTTCTTGCGCGGGCGTCGCCTGTCAAATGCCCCTTGGCGGAAGCACATCGACGAGGCGTTAATTCATCTGGCCGCGGAGCTTCCGTTTAGCTCACGCTGATCGTCGGCATATTCCTGAGCTAGGCGAGCTTCAGCGGTACGTCGGATTTGTTCAGCGCTCCGCGCGAGGTCGTCATAGTTGTTGGCAACACTGCGAAGCGCGTCTCGCGTTTCGGGATAAGCGCAATTGTTTGCCTTTGCTCGGAATTCTTCCGCGCGATCCCGCCAGTACTTCGGGGGGTGCATTCGCTCGATGCCCATGACCAATCCCCTTAATTGGACCTTCATTTTCACTGATGGACGTTCAGGCCAGCCTGTTTCGGGACGCACGCGAAAACCAAGGACACTGTTGAAATTAAACTAAGCCACCGCGCTCGGAAAGAGCCAAAGTCGGGGCAGCGAGTGAGAACAACTCAGCAACCGAGAACGGATTGCGAACCGCGGCTGCGCCGCGTCAACGTCCTTTTCGGTCCAAAGCCGTCACCTCTCCCGCCGGAGGTCCAGCCACGAGCGGACGTTGCTTGCGGGACAAAAGAGGGCGATTACAGTAGCTGGACGCCTCGCGAAATGCGGCCAGTTCGTGAGCAAATGTGAAGCGAAGCAAAACGCTCCGGGCACGGTCGGTTGTCCGATACTGATGAAAAGTGAGTGTCAATGACTGCTTTGTTGGGCGTGGTATTCGCGATGGACGTTGACGGCAAAGCTACGTTCGCCTTCGAGGCAAAGAATTTCCGGGAAGCGTTCGAGTTGTGCAAAGAGGATTGGGTTCGTGATGACTTGACCACGACTACATCGAACGGCCTCCCGCTTTGCTCCTCGACGGCCAAGTTGACAGTTCGCAGAGCTGACGAAGCCGAGATTGTCATCTATCGAAAGGCAGCTATGCAAGCTCAGACCGAAGACTTGGTCCTAGCATATCTTGTCGATTTAGATTGAGCGTTTGTGAACCGCCTATCGCCGCCGATGTTAGAATACCCAAACAGAAGATGTTCGAAGCCCGCCAGATCAGGGACGCCGAGAAGCGCAACCCGGGATCGTTAGACGGACCGCGGACGGAACTACATCAGCGTGGACGATCGCCCGGCCAGTGCCGGTATGCGTTCGTATCGACGAAGCAGCGCTTCCCATTCGCCGGGCCGATACGATGTCTTGAGGACCATGTCGATTGTCCATTCGACGTGGAGGACCACCTTGCCGAGAAAGCGGACGTCGAGGGTCGACGTCTGGTCTTCGTCATCGCAACGAGAACGCGTCAATCGGAATTCGTTATAAACGACTTCCGATAGCCGACAGCTGCGGCCGGCGCGGTCGATGTTGCAGCGCTCGCCGCACCGGCGAAGGATGGCGAGCGCTAGGGTGCTGAGCGCCTTGATCCGTTCGGTCCGGGCGGCGTTCGACATTGCGGTTTCTAGAACCGGGCAGCTACTTCCTGAATGAAGCGGGTCAGGTCTTCCGGACGGTAGTAAAACAGATCAGCTGGATCAGCTCCGCGCGCCAACAGGACGCGCGCTTGGATCGCAAACTCGATTTGCGATCGGGCGTGGCGTGCGAGGATCATATCAGCCACGCTCTCTTCGGCGTCGCACGCGGCGTCGCAGGCAGCTTCGGCAGCCTCAGCGTCGGCATCGTCGGCTTGCTCGGCCAAGGCGTAGACCCGGCGCTTTTCGGCGAGGGCGGCTTGGTGGTTGGTGAAAAGAGCTTCAATCGAAGAACACGGCTGGGGTAGGCTAACGGTAGCTTGCGACATGATCCAATCCATTATGTTGCGGGTCAGGGCCGTCGGCAGTTCGCGCTGCCGGCGGTCCGCTTAGACCTAGCGGAAGATGAGAGCGGGAAACAAGCCAGAACGTTTTCCCGGTAGGCGGGTTCTTTCCCGGTTCAGCGCCCCGCCATCTTCGCCCGAACCCGCGCTTCGATGCTATCGGCCAGCCGTTGCAGATACTCTTCAGCCGCAAGCCGATGATGGTCCGTGTGTGACGGCAAGTTCACGCCTACTCTGATGCATGCAATGACTTCTGCGGCCAATCCGGGCTCAACAGCTTCCAACAGCGGCGCCATGATCTGCATCGAAACAGCTTCGACCGCAGCCAACCGAGCGGCGACCCGGCCGATCTCTTCGATTATGTCCTCGATTACGATGCTCACATTGCTCCCCCGCCGCTTTGCCCCGTAGACGGCCGCGGAGAAGGCGCTGATGCGTCGGGCGAGGAATGGCCCAGCGATCCCGGGCCGCTCGAATTGATCGTCCCGGACAGCCGGATCGCCGCTTCCGCGCGCCTGACGACGTCGAGCAGGGATGATCCGGCGTTGACGTCGACCTGAAGCTTTCCATCGCCGGTCACTTGGCCGGAAACGTCGACGTGTTGACCCTTGTCCCCGCCGACGCCTGTCCCGTAAGTCATGGTCGGGGAGATTTCCGGGGCGATTGAGTTGTCCCCGTAGCCCCATTCCCGGCGGTACAGGTCGCGCATTGATCCCCGGCGTTGCAGCGTCATGCGCTGGCCGCTGGTAAGCCCGTCATAGCCGGCGTCTTCAACCGACTTGTGCATGGCAAAGAGACCGCCCCCGATCGCGGCGGCGCCGGCAACCCACGGCGCAGCCGCGGCGCCCGCGGCCCAGATGGCGCTTCCAGCGCCCGCCGTGGCCGCTGTGGCGGCCGTGCCCTTGGCCGCGGCGCCGACGCCTGCGGCGGCAGATAGCTCCGCAGCGGCCGCCGTGAGCGCCGCGGCGGACCCGTCCAGCGCGACAGCTGAAGTCGAAAGACCGAAGCCGCCGAAAAGCGTTTGGGCGAATTTGACGCCTCCATATAGGCCGCCGCCAGCAGCGGCGGCGGCGCCGGCGCCAACCATCCAGGACGGACGCTCTGCCATCCATTGCGTGCCGCGGCCCGCAAGATCGGCGCCCGATGTTGCAAGCCCGCCCTTGCCGTCATTGTCGAAAGCGCGCCCGATTGACGTTTCGAGATTTTTTACGGCGCCCTCGAAACGCGAGACAGCGCCATCGAAGCCGGACATGCGCTCGCCGGCGATCTTCTCCGAGAACCCTTCGGAGTGCTGTTCGATTTCGTTGATGATGTGCTTCATCGTATCGCTGTCGCCCAGCGCGGTCGCAATGCGGCTGCCCTGCTTCGATCCGAACAGCGAGTTCGCCAGCGGCAGGTTGTTCGCCAGCTCTGGCAGCAAGTCCTTAATCAACGCGTTCGTGTCGACGTCGTTGACGGACTTGTCACGATACCGCCCGGCAGCGCCGGCGATCGACTTCAGCGACTTCGCGTCGCTGCCCTGCAATTCGTCGCGCAACAGCGCCGTAACCGCGGGGTTGAACTTGGCAGGATCGGAAATCAGGTCCTTGTCGGAAAACAGCTTGCCCAGACCCGAGCGGGTTTTGCCGTTCAGCTTCACGCCATAGCGCGCGGCGACGTCGTCAGCGAACGGGTCGACCGCCAGACTATCAGGCATGTGCGGATAGTTTTTATAGTTCAGGCCGTTCGCGAGAAGCGCCGTCTTCGCGCCGGCAGTCGGGGACTGCGCGGTCGCCATCAGCGCCCGGAAGGCGACGCCGGCTTCGTCGCCGCCGATGTTGGCTTTCTTCAGGACGCCGCCGAAGCCGAGAAGCGACGCTTCGCTGATCTTGCCCATGCGGGCCGGCGTCGCGCCGAACTTGTAAAGCTGGCGGATATCTTCCGGCGTCATGCCGGAAACCTTCGCCGCCTTCACCTGATAATCGGCCGTCTGCTTCGCCGCGGCCTTCGCTGCTTCAAGCGTGGACGTGTCCTTCTTGAAGCCGAAGATGGCGCCCTCCATCTGCTTTGCGGCGTCGGGAAGGGATAGGTCCATGGACATTCCGAGTTGCGCGGCCGGTTCCATCATGCCCATGACCTGATTTTTATTCAGGCCGCGCGCAGCAAGCTCGCGCTGCGCTTCCAGAACCTGAATGTCGTTATATTTCGTCTTGGCGCCCATGTGGATCGCCTGCGACACAAGCGGCGCCTGTTCGTCGTCTGACAGGCCCATGACCGCCTTTCCGAAGCGGCGTTCCTTGTCGAATTCCCGGTATGTTTTGATGACGTTGCCTGCACCGTGCTTGACCTGATGCGCGAGGATGCCGCCTGCGACCCCAGCGGCCATGCCGACAGCTTCACGCCGTCGCGCAGACTTTTCCGACCGCGCAGCCTGACGATCAAGCGCCGTGTTGGTTCGCTCCACGGCAGCGCGCAGCTTATCCTGTGCGGCGACGGCCCGGTTGATCGGAATGCCAAATTCTTCAAGCCCCCGCTTCGCGTTGACGAACGAACTACGTTGCTTGTCCAGAGCGGCCGACGTCCGGCTGGCGGCTTGCTGCGCCTTCTCATAGGAGCGGGCGAGCGCGGCGGCGTCGCCCTCGCCACGCTTCATTGCCTTCGCGGCCGCCTCCACGCCGATCTGTGCGTCCCGGAATTTGTTCCGGGCATCGGAGAAGCCGCCTTTAGCGGTCGCGAAGCGGTCGATCGCAGCCATTTGCGACTGCGCGCGAGACAGCGACTTCGTCAGCGCGTCGACTTCCTTCGACGACTTCGCCGACTTGGCAATGCCTTCGATCTTTTTGGCGATCTTGTCGAAGACGGCGCCGGTTTTATCCTCTGCCGTGATCACGGCCCGAGCCTCGATGATTTTAGCGATTTTAGCCTCCTAAAGAGAAATGGGGCCGCAGGTCCCTACGCCCGCGGCCCCTCCTACCGACGCCCACCATGGCCGATGCAAGGCATGGCGCGCGTCGAAGATCATGCCGCCGGGCTGCCGGCTTCGGTCGGCGTATCGCGGGGCGGCCACACCGGATCGATCGGGACAAGTTCGATTTGCAGCGGCCGCTGCTTCTTGCGTGGCGAGATCGCGGCGGCGACGTCCAGAGCGGCGACGGCTTCCGGTATTGCGGTGGCGCCGTCAAAGAGGAGGCCGGGACCATCGAGACGGGGAAGGCGGATCAGTGAATACAGGCCGCCTGGCCAATCGGGAAGCGAGCGCGGATGAAATTCAACTTCCCTGAATTTTCTGCGCAGGCATTTCCACCGAAAGCCGGCGCCGGCAAGGTGGAGGTGGCCAGTGATGCCGTCAGCAGAATTGACGGCCGCCTGATCGCCGACAATGCGGCCGTCATCGGCCACGACCCACAGCTCAGTCTCTCGCGATCGAAGGTTTTTGCGCTCCTCGGCGCCAAGGTCGCGAGCTAGGATATCGGCGGCCGGGATCGGCGCTTCGCCTTCGGGAAGTGCCTCGTTCAGGACTTTTGCCGCCAGCGATTGGCGCGCGCATTCCTGGGCCAATTGTAAAAGCTCGGTGATGATGCGCGCGCCATCCGTCCGGATGCGGTCGGCGAGGTCGGTCGACGCCTTTCGGGCTGCTACGATTTCACGGCGAGCGGCGGCGTCGGCTTCAGCCTTCCGCGCGGCCTCGGCTTCGGTTTCATTGGTCTCAATCAAACCCGCCAAGCGATCGACTTCAAGCGAGGCTGCGCTGCGTTCAGTGCTCCACTTCGCGAAAGCGACGCTGTCGGCTAGCGCGGCCGCTTTCCCAGTATCAAGCTCAGAAACCTTGCGACGGGCGGCCGCCAGTTCCGCTTGAAGGGCGGCGCTGCGCTTGTCCGCTTCCGAGGGCTTCCTAAAGGGATTTTTCATCTGCTCCTCAATTGGTTTTCATGCCGCGCGACTTCAAGGAAGCGTTCCAATCCGGAAGGCCGGGCGGATTTGGCGTGTGGTGCTGCGGGTTTGGCGTGGCCGTTGCCTGCATTGGAAGGCGGCGGGAGGTCAGAGCCGCGTCCCACATGGCGGACACGGACTGACTGTTCTGCTGTTGCTTGCCCTGATCGAACGACGGGCCGATGTCGGTGTCGCTGGCGCGCTCGCCAGCGACGGCGGCCGGGGCGGCGGCCAGCGCGGCCTTGATCTGATCGACTGTCATGTCGGTGGTGGTCGCCAGATGCATGGCAAGGTCTTCGCGACCCTTGGCTTCCGAGAGCGCGCACACCGCGGAAAGACGACGCCGTTCGGCGGCGACGGCTTCCGCAGCGGTCGATCCAGTCGCCGTTGCGATCGCCGCCGGCTTGTTCGCGGTGAGCAACGCCCTGACCTCGTCCGTCGACTTGCTGGTCGTGGTGGCAAGGGTCAACGCAAGCTTTTCTTGGCCAGCAGCTTCGGGCGTGCCCATGATCCTTGCAAGACGCCGCCGCTCGTCAGCCACCGCTCGCGCGACCGCGGCCTGAATTGTCGACCGTTCTTCGTTCATGAATTTTCCTCCGTGAGGCGGTCGCGATCGTCGCTCGCGGGCGGCTTAGGTGCCGCTCGCGAGCGTGCTTGGTTCAAGCGATGATCGTTTCGGGCGACCCGAGGACCTGAGCCGGCGTTTGCGTCACACCGATGGTCGCGCCGCGCCCGCCTTCGTTGGCGACGCCGATCAGGGTCAGCACGGAGCCGGACCCGCTGGGGGCGGGCTCGACCTTCGAGATTTGAGCGAGCTGGATATAGATCGTCGCGCCATCGGAGCGCGTCAGGGTTTTCCACGAAGCCATTTTTGAGGGCTCTCCAAGTTGTAGGTTGTAACTCGGATGATCACAGCTTCGGCCTCTAGCGGCAATCAAAGCGGCGCGCATCTACGCGCGTTTTAGTCTCTCAATCGCGCATCCGTGCGCGATTGAGCATATTGACACGGTGAAGCGCGCCGACGGGTAAAGTTACAATGAAGGGCGCGATTACCACCCACCAGCGCGCGCCGATTTTTCGGCCATACCCGCCGCTATCGACGCCAAACACGCTCAGCTCGCATCGACGACGCATCTGCGCCTCGCTGATCCCGGCGATGTAAGCGGCGTCTTTCACAGGCATGCAACGCGTCGCGCCCGGCGGCACCTCTGCCAATTGATCCGCGATCGTCCGCAGCACTAGCACCGTCGCGTCGACTTCAGCTGCTTCCGTCACCGGGCATGCTCCCGTCGATTGGCTGCGTAAAGCAGACGCCGGCCGCGCCGGCCTGCAATGTTGACCGCGCCGTCATGCTTGAGCTGGGCCAGTGCCCGCCGCGTCGCCGATTTCTGCGACGCGTTCGCCCACCACCGCGCGCCCATTCGATGATTTCGCGGTGTCCGCTGCCAGTACGCCCAGTTCGCCAGTTCTGTCGACGTCATAGGCCCGAGCCGGCGCAAGGCGCGCGGGATCGCCGCGCGCAGTCCGATGCGCGCTGCAACCTCGATTGTGCCGATTGGAAGCCGGAAGCGGCTATTTACAGGCATTGTTTCAACTCACCTCGGAAGGAAACCGGAAATCTCAAAACCCGGGACATGCTCAAAGATTGGGGCGCTTCGTGCCGCACCATGAGCAGGCCCGCCAAAGGGTCCCTAAAGTGTTTTGCCACTGCCTTTGGATGGGCGCGCCGTCCAAGGCGGAGGGGCCTAGCGTGCGCTGGCTGATCGTCGCGGCGCGGACGCTGTGCCCGCCGCACAGGCGGACCTGCCAACCGCCCTGCCGCGCCACTGGGCTTCATCGCTCTGTCCCTGATCAGTCGCGACGCTGTCGGTCGGCGTGTCCGACGTCCGCTGCCTTGTCGGCGTCCGCTGCGGTTTGCCGCGGGTCGACGGCGCAACGGGCTTGATCGGTTCGAACTCGCCGGTATGCCACTCAGGATCAATGTTCGGCATCTGCCATCCTTTCATTCAGGGCGCCGTCGTGGATTTCGTCGTCCATTTCGGTTTGGTACCAGCCTTCGCTATCTGCCGGCGGCGCTATGGCGCGCGCCGGCGACACGGCATCGTTGCGGGTGTTTGCCCGGGAAGGATCGGTCGCGATCAGGCGCCAGACGTCGCGTTCAACGTCATCGCGGACCAAGACGATCAGCGCGCTGCCAAGGCGACCTGTGAAGTAGGTGTCGCCGGTTGGGGATCGGCGCTGTCGCAAGCTGGTCACTTCTATGCCGTCGATCATGATCGCCCCCCTGATCCCGGGCGACAACCCGTCGCCGGCGCGGCCGAAGCCGCGTCCGGCGCTCGCTGGAACTGTTGTGACCTGATCCGGGCAAGGTGCGTGCGGTCGAAAGGCCGCCGGAGCGTCGGCAGCAATCTTCTTAAATAGAAAGAATTGCTGGGCACGCGCTTTGGATATCGATATCCGATTTGCGTGCCCAGCCTGAAAGTCAGGGTGGACACGCGTCTCTGATATCGTGCGGATATCGATATCAAGAGGCGTGTCCAGCCCGAAGTTTGACCTGCCACTGCCATCAGCGGGCGCCTCGTTTGGCGATCTGCGCTATCGGCATCTTCGGCCCGGGCAAGACCCGCTTCTGAAGCCAGCCTTCGTTGATGCCGTGTTCGATCGCGCGATGAACCGCGGCGGTGAGGGTTTTGCCGGTCAACCCGGCATAGGCGATCGCCTTCCCGCGCCTGAGCTCGTCGCAGATCGCCGGGACGTCGATCCATTCTCCGAGGGGCAAAATCTGGCTTATCGCGTCCGCCCGCCGGGCGGGCGCCGTTACCTCCGGCTTCCTGCGCAGGCGCTCGCGAAGCCGGCGCTTCTGCTCCCGTTTGCGCTTCTTTTCGTTCCGGATCACCTTCCGCTGGGCGGCGTCGACGTCGATCGAACCGATCGTCGTCAGCCCTAGAGCAGTGCGCTTTGCGTATGTGATGCCGAAATCGGAGGCGAGTTCGTCCGCATTCCAGAACTTCGTAGAAGCGAAAGCCGCTTCCTTTGCGATCTTCCGGTTCTCGGCCGACATCCATGGGGCACGAAACTCCAAGAAATTGTCCATGCGCCTCTCTGCGTCGGCGCCTGTTCGAGCTTGGTGCACTAACCAGACGTGGCATGCATATTCGCCATCCTCATCGGGTGGCACTTCCGGCCCATAGCTATCTCGATAGACCTTGTTCAGGTCGATCACCCGAAGCGGGGCGATGTTGTCACGATCCGGCGCCCGGCTGTCCGCTCTGCTCGTCTCATTCGCCGGGACAAACCGGCGGGCGGATGCGGTGCTCATTGCTGACCGTCCGGGGTCAGGACCTGCCGCCACAATTCAGCGCGAACAGCCGCTTCCACCCGCCTGACTTCGGCGTCGATCGCTTCCCGATCGACGCCCATTTCCGCAAGCGTGCGACGTAGGGCGCGCAAATTCCGCTGAACATGCTGTTCGCCCTGTTCGGCGGAACGCGTCAGAACGAACTCGACGTGGCGCTTGATGTAGTCGGCGCCGCGGAAGCGGCCCGGCAAAAGCATCACCTTCGCTTTTGGGATCGTGATCTGTACGTGAAGCCGCGGATCGCCTTCAGGAGCGGCCGGCGCGAGTTCGCGCCGGGCCTCGCGGACCACACGGGCGGCAGATTTGTCGGCCATTGTCATGCGACACCCTTCGCCTGTCGATCGGTGAAGAAGGATCGCCACGCCTCGCGGGCGAAGGCGTGACAATGTTGTTCGATCTCGGTTTCGGTGATGCCTAGACTGGCAAGCCGGCTCCACTCGATGTCGAGGTGATCAATCAGATATTGCTCGGCGTCGTCGACGGACGATCGCTTCTGCATTTCAGTGGCGATGAATTCGACGATCCGGCGATGTCTGGACGAAGGGAAGACGTAGACCTGCGCCATGGGTCAGACCTCAGATGATTTGCGACTGGGGAAGTGGGCGGCACGCCGTTAGACGGAGAAAACGGCGCGCCGCCGGTAGCGCCGCCGTACATCCGGGCGGCGACAAGGCACCGGCGGTCGTGACCCGCCGGCGCAAGGGGAGGGATCAAGCCGATCGTGACTGTTCTGCGTAAGCGTCCAGATCGGCGATCGTGTATCGGACCAACACGCCGAACCGATGGAAGCGCGGCCCGAATTGGCGCATGCGCCACTTCGCCAATGTTGACGTCGATACGTTCAAATATTCCGCTGCCGCGCGATCATCCATGTAGCGTGATCCTGCGTCGGGCGTCGGCTTTGCCGCCTGCATTTCAATCCTCCGAGTGGTGACGCCGTGACAGCGCCGGAACGACACGGAAGATTGCCGAAATGCGAAATTAAAATAAGAGCAGCGGCGCTATTGGGTGCTGTGAATTAATTTAGGCGGGCGTCCGCGGCGGACCAAACCCATTGATTTTGTTTCACTTACTGCCGCTGTGAAGCAACGGTCGATTTCTCGATCCGGCAGTTCTTCTCGTGCCCATTTCTCGCGTGCGGCATTTTTCAGGTCGTTCTGGATGACGCGCCCAGTCGGCGGTACCCTGCCGAGTTCTTCGACGAAGAACGCTTTGCAGTTGATCGAAGCCCGGTTGGATGCGCTCGCCTGCTTTCGGTGCGGGTGCACGTGAACCGAATAGATGGTGAGGTCGCCGCGGTGCCCATCGGCGGTGACGGTCGACATATCCGTTCCGGGCGACCGATCAGCGTCCGGTGCTTCCCGTAGGCGGTCCCAGTGGTCGGGATAGACGGGTTCGAAGGGCGCCTTCAGGTCGCGCCAGCGACCAAAGATTTCCGCCCCGCCGTCGTCGACGGCTTGGCGAAAGTTTGCCTTCAATGACCGGATCAGTCGCAGGGCAAGATCGTGCTGCCGGCGGGCAGCTTCCCGGAATTCAGGCTTGATGTCAGTGGCGGGAAACGCTGCCGGGAATTGATCCACCCGGGCGCGGATGCTCTCAAAGTCGGCGAAGATCGTCGACCATTCGTCATCGACGACGCTGGCTTCAATTTCAATTGCACCATGCGCGGCGTCGATCAGAAGGCCGACGCCGCCGTGAGCGATCCTGACGACATAGTCCGCAATCTCCGCGACGCTGAAGTCGTCGGGACCGGCCAGCACAGTGACCAGCCGCTTCACTTCGTTCGGGAACGCCTTCTCCGTCGCGTAGGTCGGGAAGAACCGCATCATGGCGCCGTGCAGGGGCAGCCATTCCGGCTTCGCCTTTTCGAAGGACTTCGCTGGCGCCGGTGCTGCGCTCCGTTCCACTGCCTTTCCAGTCTTCGACGCTCGCTTCATTGCCGCACCCTCACCATGGGGACGACGACGTTGCTGTCGGGGGGCGGCGGTGGCGCTTCACCCATCGCGGCGGCATTGTCGCCGCCGATCCGCTCCGACGCGCGCCGGACCGGGTCGTTCGCCAGATGCGCGTATTTTGCCGTCGTCGCCGCGTCAGCGTGGCCCAGTATTGCCCCGATGATCGGCAGACCGACGCCAGCACCGGCGCCGACGCTTGCATGCGTGTGGCGCAGATCGTGAATTCGAAGGCCCTGAAGATCGGCCCGCTTCGTGATCGCACGCCACGGCCGATGCAGATCGGTCCGGGGCGCTTCTTCCTCAGTGCCTGCGGACCGGCCGGCGATGACGAACTGACCGACACGGGACAGGGCGCTCAAGATTTGCACAGCTGGCGCGTTCAGGACGATCGGCTTCCGGCCGGTCTTGCTGTCGTCGAGAAAGAGCATGCCGCGTTCAAGGTCGACGTTCGTCCAAAGCAGATGCAGGATTTCCCGGAGCCGGGCGCCGGTCAGGATCAGCAGGCGAATTGCCGCCGCGGAATGCGGATCGATGATCGTCCGGCGGTTCTCAGGCTTGCGGGCATGCTTCGCGGTTGACTTGGTTTCGTCGACAAGGTGGGGAAGGCCGACCGTTTCGGCTTCGCGCAGCGCCGCGCCCAGCCGGGCCAGTTCTTCGGTCGTCAGGTAACGCTCGCGGGAAGTTTCCCTGAACAGATCGACAGTCCGGGCCGGGTTGTCGGTCCGGTCGATCTCCCGGGCCTTCGTCCCCCACGCGAAGAAGCCCGACAGCGTCGCGACAACGCGGTTCGCGGTTGAGGGCTTGCCAGCGTCGATCCCGATTTGGCGATGAAGCTTCCGGATTTCGGCGTCAGTGACGTCCTTGGCCCGCTTGCTGCCGATCGCGGGCAAGATGTGAACCTTGAAGTACAAGCTATAGAGCGCGAGCGTCGATGCCTTGCGGCCGACCTTGGCGTCGGCTCGCAGGAACTTTGGCGCCAATTCCTTGATGGTCGGCGCTTCGCGGCCCTTGGCGATATCGTTGGCAGGATCGCCGCCGAGCCGAACGGTCGCCAAGATATCCTTGGCGCCGCCGCGGGCCTTCTCGCTGGTCAGGGTGGCCAGCGTCCCCAATGTCATGCGCCGGGTCGGGGCGCCGCGGCCGCCGCCGGCGGCGCGGTACTGCACGACCCACGACTTCGCGCCGGTCGTCGTCACGCGGACGCCGAAGCCGGGAAGGTCGTCATCCCATTCGATGAAGGTCCGATCGCGCCGCCCTAGTCCGTCGACGAAGGTCCTCGTCAGTCGCGCCATTTTTGCCCCCTGAATTCCCCGTGTAAGCACCGTGTAAGCACGGCGAAAGGAAACGAGCGGAATGCCCGTCTATTCGCGTATTCGAATAACAGCCTGAAAACAAGGGATTATTTGGCGATATTGACAGGATAGGAAAGAGGCGGAATGCACCGGAAGACCGGAAAATCAAACTGGGAGACTAGGGGTCGGAGGTTCAAATCCTCTCGCTCCGACCAAAACTTAGCCGGATTTCAGGGCGTCCGGATTTTCTCAAGGGTAACGGATAGGGTAACGGGCTTATGTCGCCGGGATGTGAATAGCCCGGATAACCAACGACAGCTTGCCCGCGTGTACGTGGGGCGTACCACCATCGCGCGTTGATTCGCCCGGAGCCAGGCACATGGGCACCTCGGATCGTAGATCGCTGACCTTTGAACAAGCGAGGGTTTGGCACCTCTCCCGGCGCAGCTCGACCGCAAGGAACTTAGTCGAGAACTTCGGGCGAAGCTTTGGGCCTGCATTCATGCAAGGCTTGATCGAGCCTACACCGACATTCTCCATTATCGTGGAAACTGGTCCAGAATTCTGAAGGATCTGCATGTCGACCACCACCACGTTCGCATCGACAAATTCAATCCGAACGGGATCGTCACCAAGATCGGTGACTTGTTCGAAAAAGCCGAATGCCACAAGGTGTACGGTTGGCTTTAGGCTGTTCTTCGGCACCCAAATTGTCCGCCTGATCTCGGTCCAGCAGTTCAGTTGGTATTAGAGAACTGCCGCGCGGCTTACCGCATTGAAGACGGTGTGTTCTGGCCGACTGCCTCAACAGAGGAAGCCGACGCGCTTATCCAGGCGAACACAGCATTATCTGCTTCGCAATTCGGTGGCGCAAAAACTCACTTAAAAAATGCTGCTTCGAAACTCACCGAAGGAGATTACCCAGCAAGCGTTCGTGAAAGTATCAGCGCAGCGGAGTCAGTTGCGCGCGTGCTCGAACCTACTGGCGATCTTTCGAAGGCATTGTCGGGATTAGAACAGAGGATTGCTCTCCATCCGGCGCTTAAAAAGGCGTTCCTATCACTCTATGGATATACGAGCGATGAGAAGGGCATCCGACATGCGCTCTTAAGTGAGGCTGAAGCGGACGTTGATGAAGCTGACGCGATCTTCTTTATCGGAGCATGCGCATCGTTCCTCACCTATCTGATTTCCAAGTCGCACACCAGGCGGTAGGGCAATCGGAGTAATCGACGACGTCCGTAAGTGGCTAAACGACGTACCGCTATGGAAGGAACTCGGGACGATACCTGATCGGACGAAGGCGCTTGAGGAAAAGGTTGCCGCATTGGAGGCGGCCCTAAACGGCAAACGGCCAGGCGACGTATGCCCTTCTGCGGTGCGCAAGGCGGTTCCGATGGCGACGATTTACGCAACTCTGGAAGCCCTCGAAAAGAAGGGGTTCGAATCCATGAAAAAGTGCTGCAATTAGCGTAACGCAGCGTAACGGAGCACTAGTCAGCAGAACTAAGGCGCTGCAATCCAGCGCGCGAGGGCGCTGCGATTCGGTGCGAACGAGCGCGCGGATTAATGGACGGCTTCGAGGGCTTCGAGCGGATTGAAGAACGGCTTCGGTTGGCCGCAATACAATTCTTGCCTGCGCTTGAACTTAGCAGCACAATGAAGACACATTAGTACGGGCTTTGATCTGGGGATCATGCTGTCGGGAATGAGGGTATCAGATGGTCACGTATCGTCTATCGAAACCCGGAATTGTAAAGCAACCATCGGTAGGAACTGGCGACGACGAAGTTTCACTGCCCGTGTGTTGGGCTTGCGCCCTTAGCTCCTGGCTTGAAGCCACTCGCGGGGTCAGTTGGTCATATAGCTCAATCATCCAAATGTTTCAGATGTACTGCAATGGAAATGCGCTCGATCTTGCGTACTTTGGTGAGATTGCAAACAGCCTCTCGATCAACATGGATTACGAGGAAATCGACAGAGCCGACCTCACGTTCGACTATGTATACGAAAAGATGTTTCCTCTGGCGGGGACGTCCGGGAACCATCTCTACATAGTAATGGAAGGGAAAAACCCAGCTCATGTAGTCGTCGCTTATGGGATTCAGCGGGACAACACCGACTACATCGCGATTATGGATCCGCTTCGGGGTGTGCTCGCTGCTCCTACCCTTTCTACCTTCAGAAACAAGGCCACTGGCTTCTTGATAGGCTGGCCCAGGCGATAACGATTGTGAAGCCTACGTCGGGCGGCGCAGCGATTTCTTTCTATTTGTTGCGTTGTAGCCCCGCCCTTACCATTTACCACCGTCGCCGTACCCCGGGCAGTTGGGCGCGGTCTCTCTTGTGCTCTATTTTCTCTCTCTTTTTCCTGTCTACACATTAGTGTCCTGTCCATTTCAATTCACTTCCAAGTTGACTCATGTCGTTGGTTCACTGGTTCACCTATAGGGATAACCAAAGTGAAATCAAAACGATTGGAGCCTTCAACCATAGAAGTCGCGCTGGAGCTTGAACGGATCGCTGCTGTGTTGCGGAATAGCCAAGCCATTGCGGACCAATCTCGGAAGCAAATAGCTGAGATGGGAAAGAGCGCTTCACCTTGGCAAAGGATCAAAGAAGACGGGTATCGAGGATTTGCCGATTCAGATTTGATCAATGCCTTCGAGAAGATATGTGTTGCGTCGCAGGCCATAGGTCTTCTGATCTTAAGGGAGGGAGAGCTAGAAGGCTTTTGCAGGAGCTTTTCCCGCAGAAACAAGGCCGAATGGTTAGCGTCAGTCTTACAGCTGGACCTTGACAAGACGAAAGACTGGTCGAGGCTCGAATCTTTGCGACTAGCATGCTGAGCGTCGTCGCTCGAGTAATTGATGGGCTCCCTCGACTCAAACCTGGATCAGCCACTCTGTAGTTTGATGCCGGGGCGAGGGCGGCGGGCGTGCCGGTCGAGCTGCATCTGCTCCGCGAACAGCCGCACAATTACGCGCTGATGCCGACGCCGGAGGGCGACGCGCGCGTGCGATCATTCTGCGAGCGGTGGCTTAAGGGGAAGGTGTGATCGTTGTCACAAGCGTGCCGCCGCAATGGGGCTGGCGCTGTCGATGCCCGCGCGGAAGGACGATGCGGCCTCCGGGGCGTTTCCTCGTTCGTCGTCTTGGTGTCGGTAGTTTTGCGGGGCCTTAGGCGTGGCCCTTGATCTCGTAGCGACCCGGAACGCATTTGTAGCGATCGAGCCGCCAGTTGGCGTGGTAGATCGGATGCTCGCCCATCCATTTCGCCAATGGAGCCTGTGCGCCGATCGCACACTGCATCATCGACATCTCGGGCGTCATGTTGCTGTCGGTCACGATTTCCTCGATGCAACTGCCTGAGCTGGCTGCACTCAGCCGGCAGAGCACGGCAACGACGGTCACGAACATTCCAGTCACCTCATCGGTAGTTTCTGACCACGAAGAGGATGCAAGCGGAGTGCCAGAGCCTGTGACGCAAACAACACGCTGGCCTGGCCGACTCGACCCAGCGTCCGGACTCCATTTAACGATTCGGATTGTAAAAAAATTGCCCCTGAACCGAAGCCGGGCAAGTACGGGGAACCGGGTCAGTAACAACCGCAGGGATGTCGAATGCTGGGAGCAGCGCCGCGTCGGTGGCGCTTCACAGGCCGCGCGCAGCCGGTAGGCTCGCAGCACCGTGGCCACTCGCCAAAAGAGCGGGGCCGCCACAAGGGATATGGAAACGCGAGGGCACACCATGAAGACACGACCGACCGGCGTAATCCCGCCGATGACGACGCCGTTCCGGAAGGATGGCGAAATCGACTACACCCTCGTAGCAGCCCAGGTCGACTGGATGATCGGCGCCGGCGCACACGGCGTCGCGGCCGGCGGCTCGACCGGCGAGGGGCATACGCTCGATCACGAGGAATATCGCGACCTGATGGAGGCGACGGTCGCCGCGGTGAAGGGGCGCATTCCCGTCATCGCCGGCATCATCGTCGACTCCACCCGCGATGCGATCCGCCGCGGCAAGCTGGTGCGCGACATGAATGTCGCGGCGCTCCAGGTCACGCCGGTGCATTATCTGTTCAAGCCGGACGACGAGGCGATGGTGGCGCATTTCCGCGCCATGGCGGACGAGACCGGCATGCCCATCATCATCTACAACGTGGTGCCGTGGTCGTACCTGTCGCCGGCGCTGCTGACGCGGATCATGACCGAGGTGCCGCTGGTGGTTGGCGTCAAGCAGAGCGCAGGCGACCTGAAACTGTTCGCGGACCTCATGATGATGGCGCCGGACAAGCTGATCTACAGTGCGGTCGATGCCCTGATGTATCCGTCCTACACATTGGGGGCCCATGGCTCGATCGCCGCGATCCTGACCGCCGCGCCGTATGCCTCCGTCGCGCTGTGGGATGCGGTGAAGGCGGGTGATCATCCGCGCGCGCTCGATCTGCACAAGAAGCTGCTGACGCTGTGGAACGCTGTCATCGCCGACAATCTGCCGGCCTGCACGCGCCATGCGCAGACGCTGCAGGGCCTGCCCATGACTTATCCGCGCGCGCCGATGCCGGAGGCCTCAAGCGCGCAGCAGGCGGCGATCCGCAAGGCGCTGGACGGCCTCGGCGCGTTGAACGGGCGGCGGGTCGAGGCGGCCGAATAGTCCGCGCCCCGAAATAACTGATGAGCACGGCAGCGCCGATCCGCTTTTACCTGCGGATGCGGCGCTGCTACATTTTGCGCGCGCTCCGATGCGTGGCGTAGCCATGAAGAAACATACCGACAAGGGAGGGGCCGAAAGTCCCATGAATGATTTTGCAGGAAAGATCGCCGTCATCACCGGCGGCGGTACGGGAATGGGACGCGAGCTCGCGCGGCAGCTCGTCGCCGAGGGCTGCAATGTCGCGATGTGCGACGTCTCGGAAGCCGCGATGGCCGAGACCAAGCGGCTGTGCGAGGTCGAGAAGCTGCCGCAGGGCTTGCGCGTCACGACGCATGTCGCCGACGTCTCGATCGAGGATCATCTCAAGCGATTCCGCGACGAGCTCGCCGAGCAGCAGAAGACCGACCGGATCCACCTTCTGTTCAACAACGCCGGCATCGGCGGCGGCGGCAGCCTGTTCACCAACACACGCGAGCAGTGGGAGCGCACCTTCAACATCTGCTGGGGCGGCGTCTATCTCGGCGTCCGCACCTTCCTGCCGATGCTGGTCGCGGCCGACGAGGCCCACATCGTCAACACCGCGAGCGTCAACGGCTTCTGGGCCTCCATCGGCATGAACCAGTCGCACACCGCCTACAGCGCGGCGAAGTTCGCCGTGAAGGGATTTACCGAAGCGCTCATCAACGACCTCCGCCTGCACGCGCCGCATGTCAAATGCTCGGTGGTGATGCCCGGCCATATCGGCACCTCGATCGTCTCCAATTCGCGCAAGGTGCAGAGCGCCGACGGCTCGGAGCGGCTCAACGCCGACGAGATCGCGCTGACCCGCAAGCGCATGGTCGCGGCCGGCGTGCCGGATGCCGACAAAATGTCGGACGAGGACATCCAGGCGGCGTTCGCCGAGCGCGCCCGCAGCTTCCTCGAGGATGCGCCGACGACGGCGGCTCAGGCCGCCAGGATCATCCTCGACGGGGTCAAGGCGGAGCAATGGCGCATTCTCGTGGGTGAGGATGCAAAGCGCCTTGACGAGCGCGTTCGTGCTACGCCGGAGCAGGCCTACGACCGCGCCTTCTACGAAAGTTTCACGCAGGAGGTCGGCTGGCGGCTCGGCTGACGCAGGCGACGAGCGCGCGCCGATATAGGTATGATGCGCATCATGGCAAGAGGCGCGCAGGCAATTTCACGTGCCACCTCTTGCCAGTTCGCTGCCGGCGTTTCTTGGCCGTGTCGGCCACTCCTGACGCATTGGAATGTCACGCATGCGACACATCCCTGCGTTCAAGCGATGGTGATCTCGAACGGCTCTCATTGGGCGCGCCGCAGCTTGGTCAGGGAACCAAAATAGTTTATTCAGTCACGTGTAAGGCGATGACCAGAGCGTAGCTCCCGATGATACCCGCATGCCTCTCCGACGACTGGATCCTTTGCCCGGAGCGAGAGGACATCTCCGCTGAGTTCACGCGGCTCCTCACCGCGGCCCAGGACGGCGGCGCCACGATCGCCGAATGCCTGATGATCGCGCGGCAGCTGAAGCGGGGCGACGACCAGTCCTGGCATCGCGAGTGGAAGAAGCTGGCGCAGGCCAATCGCCATCGTGCCGAGGCCGCGTTCGCGGAAGGTCACAGGGCGACCGCGCAGCGCAATTGGCTCCGCGCCATGAATTACTACAGCGCGGCCGCAATGCCGCTCGATCAGGCGGACGAGCGCCGCTGGGTCGCGGTCCTCGCGATGCAGGATTGCGCCCGCCGCTTCCTCGCCGCGCGCGACCCTGCCGGGGAAGTCGTGACGATACCCTGGCTCGACGGACATTCGTTGCAGGGCTATTTCCTGCCCGCGCACGCGCCGTTGGGACGCGTGCGAGCCCCGACCGTGATCTGCATCGGCGAGCCCGGCCATCGCAAGGAAGAGTTTCTGTTCAAGCTCGCGCCGCACGCGCGCGAGCGCGGCTTTTCGCTGCTGGCGCTGGACCTGTTCGGCGACCAGCGCGACGATTATCTCGACGCGCTGTTGCGGCGCCGGGATCTCGAGAGTGCGATTCCGTGCGTCATGGACTATCTGGAGACGTGCAGCGAGGTCGATTTCGAGCGCGTCGCGATCGTCGCCGATGGCTGGGGCTCTTCCTTCGTGGCGCGCGCGGTGCTGCAGGAGCCGCGGCTTGCCGCCGCCGTCTGCGATGGCGGCCTATGGGACCTGCACGAGCGGGCCTTCTTTGCCAGCCGATTCGCGATGAGCGACGTCAGCATCGTTCCGGTGCCGCATGCTCCGCTGATGGCCTCCAGCGCCGACTGTCCGGTGCTGATCACGCTCGGCGAGGACGGCTGGCTCAAGGCCGATCGGGCGCGTCAGATCGTCCAGACCTCCCGGCTCGGCAGTTCGGATGTCATGTTGAAGGTGTTCACCGCGGCCGAAACTGGCGCGGCGCAGGCCCATGCGGACAATCCGAGCCTTGCCAATGAATATATCTTCGATTGGCTGGAATCGCGGCTCGGCGCCGCGGGGCGCATCTGAGGACGTCGCCTCAGAAGTCGAGGGTCAGGCGGACGCAGGCCTTTTCGAGACGGGTCTTCAACATCGCGAGCTTGGTGGTGAATTCCGTCAGCTCTTTCTCGTCGAACTCCTGGAAGACGAATTCCTTGATCGTCTTGTACTGCTCGTTGAGGCTCGCCAGGTGCTTTTGCGTCTTCTCGGTCAGTGATAGTCGGACCACCCTTGCGTCGGTCGGCGAGGGGCGCCGGCGCAACAGGCCCTTCTTCTCGAGCAGCTTGGACTGGGTGGTGACGAACGACGGATCGACGTGGAGCAGTTTCGAGACGACGTTGACCGGAATGCCGTCGTCCTTGTCGAGGTCGGAGATCGCCATCAGGATCAGCCATTGCGGGCCGCTGATGCCGAGCGTTCTCGCCCAGAACTGACGCAGCTCCTCCAGATACATGTTGATCGACGATATCTCCCAGGTGAAGCGCCTGATGATATCCAGATTGCCGATGGTGCGGAGGCGCGCCCCTTCTTTCCTCGTCGCTGACACAGCGTCACTCCCGTGATCTGATTTGTATGCGGCCGGTGTCGTGCAAGCCATAGTCCACGCAAGCCTGCTCTGACGCAAGTGCAGAGCAGGGTAATTTTGTCAGTAAAACTACAAAGATGATCAGCTCACGGAATCGGTTCGCAATGGTGTTGCGAACGGGGCACAGGTTTAGCAAAACCAACAAAGCTGACTAAATAAGGTATTTTGATTACCGAAAGGCGCAGGCATATTGCTTCGTGGCGGTGGGGGGTACTCGATCGTCCCGTTGCAGGTGGTTTGCTCACGTCCCTCGCGTCGAAAGAGGGTGTGTCCGAAGCGCAAAGCGGCCGAGCGGATTTCAAAGACGGGGATCTTGGGGGGCCTCACGGTCCGGTCTTCGTAAAATGAGCAACTTGGAGGTTTTAATATGAAGGTGGTGAAGAGCCTTTTGCTCGGCACTGCGGCGGGTCTGATCGCCGTCGGTGGAGCTCAGGCGGCTGATCTTCCGGTCAAGGCCAAGGCGGTCGAGTATGTGAAGGTCTGCTCGCTCTACGGCGCGGGTTTCTATTACATCCCGGGCAGCGACACCTGCATCAAGCTGGGCGGCTATCTGCGTGCCGAAGTGGCGCTCAATGCCGGCGGCAATTACAGCGCCCAGTACAACAACGTCTTCGCGGCCAACAACCGCCTGACCAACTATTACTCGATGCGCGCTCGTGAAGATCTCAACATCGACACCCGCACCGCAACCGAGTACGGCGTGGTCCGCACCTATTTCGATGCGGTCTTCACCTGGACGACCGGCAACTATGTCGGCGCCGGTTCGGGAACGGGTGCGACCCAGTACAGCGGTACGCTCGGCCTCAACGCCGCAGGCACGAGCCTGATCGGCTCCAGCGGCGGCGCCGTCAACGGCACCGACGGCACGATCTCGGGCGGCGCGCTCGGCGTCTACTACGCCTTCATCCAGTTCGCCGGCTTCACCATGGGTAAGGCCGTGTCGCAGTTCGACGCGCCCTGGATCAACTATCCCGGCAACAACTTCGACCAGCTCGTCGGCGGCAGCGGCACCACCAACGGTGTTGCCCAGTTCACCTACACTGCCGATCTCGGCCAGGGCGTGACGGCGATCGTCTCGGCCCAGGACCAGACGCAGGTGTTCCAGACCGCGCTCTGGAATACGGCCGGCATGTCCACCGCCGGCGTCCTCGGCGGTGCCTACGGCTCCAACGATCTCGGCGGCACCCGCTCCCCCGATCTCGTCGGCACGCTCCGTGTCGACCAGGCCTGGGGCCTGTTCCAGGCCTCGGTCGCTGCGCACGACAACCACGTCGGCTATTACGGCGCGAGCGAAGTAACCGGTCATCCTGAAGACAAGTGGGGCTGGGCCGTCCAGCTGGCGCTGTCGATCAAGAACATCCCGACCGGTGCAGGCGACGTGATCAACATCTCGGGCGTCTACACCGACGGCGCGAGCCGCTACAACTTCCAGGAGCTGGCAGCGACCAGCTACTCGATGTTCGGCGGTTCGGGCGGCGCGTATCAGAGCATCGGCTTCGCCGGCGTGTCTGACGCGGTGTTCGCACCCGGCAGCGGCCTCGAGCTGACTAAGACCTACGGCTTCCGTGGTGCCTACACTCACAACTGGAGCCCGTACTGGAATTCGGCGCTTTATGGTGCGTGGGCTGCCGTCAACTACAGCGGCACCGCCAAGGGCATGATCTGCGGCAGCGCCGCGTTCGCGACCCTGACCGGCACCTGCAACCCGGACTTCAACATCGGCCAGATCGGTGTCATCACCCGCTGGACCCCGATCAAGAACCTGACCTTCTCGGCTGACTTCACCTACAGCCATCTTGACCAGAAGTACTCGGGCGTGATCACCACGCCGGCGCTCACCAGCGTTGCCAAGCCCGCGGCGACCTATGAGCTGAAGGACCAGGACACCTACAGCCTGTTGGTTCGCGCCCAGCGCAACTGGTAAGCTCAAGACCTTCGGATAGGACGCAGCCCCGGCGGGACACCGCCGGGGCTTTTTTATGAGGTGGGCTTCTTTGCGAGCGGGCGTTCGGAAATCCGGCGGCACGTGCGGGCGACGAAGACGAGCCATGCGAATCGATCGGCCCAACTTTATTTACTTACCTGAGCTACTAAGCTATATAGCTCCCAGCCGATGACGAAAGTTGCGGCTCTGACTTGATGCTAAACCTCCAGAAACCTCCGGCAATGCCCTGCCGGAGGTTTTTCGTTTTGGGCATGGCTCCAGGACTCGCCTCCAGGACTTGGCTCTAGCCGCGCATGACGCGCGCGCGGGAATTCGGCCGGTAGGCGAGGCGGCTGTGGCCGGCGCAATAGGACTGGCCGTCGGGTGCGGAGTTGCCGCAGAAGCAGAAATCGTCCGCGCCAGGCGTCGAGATCGGCCAGCGGCAGCGGTTCTCGGCAAGCTCGAGTAGCGAGCAGCGATTGGCATCGTCGATCGGACCGGTGACCATCGGCGCACCGGTCTCGCCGTAGATCGTGGCGAGCATCTCATATTGCAGCCGCGGCACGGTCCGCGGCGCGCGCGCCGGCGCCAGGCCCCTGTCGTGAACCTTGCGATCGTCGATGGTTCGGCCGCGCGTGAGATTGAGGCGAGACAGCTTGCCGATCACGGCGTTGCGGCTGACGCCAATGTCGGCGGCGATCTCGCGGCAGGAGAGCCCGGCCTCGAAATGCTGCCTCAGAAGTTCGATGCGTTCGTCGGTCCAGGTGGGTGAGAGAACAGGCATGTGTAACGGTCCCAGGTTGCAGATGTCGGCCATCCGCCTCTCGAGATCCGTCCGCCTCACGTTCGGCGCGCGCTCACGTCCTGCCATTGTCGCGAATCGACAAAAGCCCGTCCTTGATGGCGAGACGGATGCCTTCCTCGATCAAGGTACGTGCGACGCCGGGAACGCTGGTGCCGTGGGTGCCCTGTCTCACCAGCTTCTCCAGATAGGTGATGGTCGAGAGCGCCAAGGTTACAGGAATGCGGTCAGTCTCGGCTTTTTCGGTGGCCATGGCCGAACGCTAGCCTCTTACTCAGGTACATAAAAGTTACGATTAAGACTCTATTTAGGTTTGGAGGCAGAAGTCAAATGCAGGCTGCGGCGCCTGGTCAGCCCGTTGGAATCGCGAGGGAAATTTAGGCATGACAAGGCACGCCGCGCGGCAGGCCGGCGGCGGCGTGGCTTCGACCGGTCAGGAGTGGGCTGGTCGGCTCAGCCGTGCACGATCGTCTTTTCGATCATGCAATGGATGCCCTTGGAGCCGTTGACGGTCTGGGTCACCCGCAGATCGGCCGCCAGGCTGCACAGCGTATAGGCGTCCTCGCGCGACAAATTGCGCCTCTCGCCGAGCAGCACGATCATGTCGCGCAGCGCCCGCACCACGCACTGGTCCAGATCGGGGTCCATCGCCATGGTCATGTAATGCGTCGCCGTCTCGCCACGGGGATAATCGAGCCTGAGGTCCTTGCGCAGCGTCAGGCGAAAGCGGCCCTGAAGCGCGGTCTCGATCGCGGTGACGCAAACCTCGCCGTCGCCCTGCACGCCATGGCCGTCACCGCAGGAGAACAGCGCGCCCGGGACGAACACCGGCAGATACAGCGTCGCCCCGGCGCCAAGCTCCTTGTTGTCGAGATTGCCGCCCATGGCGCGAGGAACGAGCGAGGAGATGCGGCCCCAGGCCGGCGGCGGCGAAACGCCCATCACGCCGAAGAACGGCTTGAGCGGCAGGTCCAGCCCCCACGGCATGCGGGCGACCATCCGGGAACGGTCGAGCGGGATGTTCAGAATGCGCGTCTCGTGGAAATCGTCGGGCAGGGTGCCGGACAGCGGCTTGATCATGTTCCAGCCCCAATCCTGCCGGAGCTGGACGTCGAGGATCTCGACCGCGAGCACGTCGCCGGGCTCGGCGCCCTCGAGCGCGATCGGGCCGGTGAGGATGTGGCCGGGCAGCATGCGCTCGTTCTGGGCATGAACCTCGTGCATCTCGGGCGGAATGTGAAATTTGCTGCGGTCGGGCAGCATGTCCGGACCGCCACTGATGGTGTCGACCGTGACCTCGTCACCGCTCGCGATGGTGAGGACGGGCTTGAGCGCAGCCTCGAAGAACCCCCAATGGCAGGTCTCGGGGCTGGAATGCAGGTGGTGATGGGTCATGTGGCGTCCGTCCGTTTCACAGGCCCGGGCTTGACCAGGCAATCGATCCTCTTCCAAGAAGCTTTCTGAAGATCGACGGGCGGGTCAAGCCCGCGCGCAACAGGCACGATCATTCCAGCGAGGCTCCCCTGCTTTTTGTCCTGTCCAAGACCCTCGGCGCAGCGGTGCTGCCGATCAACTTGATGATCGAGCTCGGAATCGTCTCGGTCGTCCTGATGGCGACGCGCTTTGCCGCCTTCGGCCGCAAGCTCGCCGCGGCCACGCTGATCCTGCTGGCGCTCGCCGCGTTTTCGCCGCTCGGCAACCTCTTGCTCTATCCGCTGGAGTCGCGTTTTCCGCCGTGGGATCCGTCGCGCGGTGCGCCCGATGGCATCATCGTGCTCGGCGGCTCGATCGACACCGATCTGTCGGCGGCGCACCGCACGCCGGTCGTCGCGCACGCGGCCGATCGCCTGTTTGCGCCGGCCGAGCTCGCGCGCCGCTATCCGAACACGCGCATTGTCTTCACCGGGGGCACCGCGAACCTGGTTTCGACGGACTCCCGGGAGGCCGACTACTCCGCGCCCATCCTGGAGAATCTGGGCATCGCGAAGCAGCGCCTGATCCTCGAGCGGGACTCCCGCAACACCTACGAGAATGCCATCTTCACCAAACAATTGGTGGCGCCCAAGGCGGGCGAACGCTGGCTCCTGGTCACGTCGGCCTTTCACATGCCGCGTTCGATGGGGATCTTTCGCAAGGCGGGATTTGACGTCGAAGCCTATCCGGTTGACTGGCGAATGGGCGGGCGTGACGATCTCTTCTCTTTCACCAATGTCGGCACGGACGGGCTCGGCCGAACCGAGGTCGCCGTGCGCGAATGGATCGGGCTCGTCGCCTACCGCCTGATGGGCCGGACTGGCGAGTTGCTCCCGGGACCGGCGAAGGACTAGAACCGTTCAAGAAGCAATAACAGCCGGCGCGCCACTGCCGGCCGGGAGGACGCCATGCAACAGCAGAGTGCAGACAGCATCGATCTTGCCGGCCTCGTCGCCGATCTCAACAGCCTGTTGCGACTGAAGACCACGGTGATCGGCATGAAGCTGTTCGCGCGGACCGCGGACATGGAGGCAATCCCGAAAGTCCGGCGGCCGAACGCGGTCCACACCACCGACCAGATCGTCAGCATGGCCGCGCGTCTGGGCTGGACCGTGGGCATCACGGCCGATGATCTCGTCGGCGCGCAATGCCGCGCGGTGATCGGCCTTGCACCGCAGGACGAAAAATGGCTCGCCGGCGAAAACTATGTCGGGGTCTGGCACGGCACGGCGGAGGACGCACGCAAGCGCCAGGAGGCGCTGGACGTGGTTCCGTTCGGGCAATATCAGGCGCTCGCGGTCAGTCCGCTGGCGAGCGGCCGGCTCGATCCGCCGGACATTTGTCTCGTCTATGCCACGCCGGGGCAGATGATCATCCTAATCAACGGGCTGCAATACACCGGCTACAAGAAGTTCGAATGGGGCGTGGTCGGCGAGACCGCTTGCGCCGATTCCTGGGGCAGGGCGCTCAAGAGCGGTGAGCCCAGCCTGTC
Source organism: Bradyrhizobium sp. 35 (assembly GCF_023073215.1). NCBI lineage: Bacteria > Pseudomonadati > Pseudomonadota > Alphaproteobacteria > Hyphomicrobiales > Nitrobacteraceae > Bradyrhizobium > Bradyrhizobium sp. 35. Next base: position 134,413 of record NZ_JADPJC010000168.1, on the reverse strand, counting down.
CTTGCCATGCTACGCCGAACGGCGCTATGGCGGCGTGCCGGACGAGGAGATGCTGATGGCCCTGAAGCCGGAACATCTCGCCAAGGCGGTTGTGGGCATGAAGGCGCTGGCCAAGAACGGCCTGCGTTATCCGATCCCGCCCTATGGTATTCAAAGCGACGTCCGTGCCGGCATGGGCGTGAGCTATGCGAAGAAGTAAAGCAAAGGCGGATCATGAGCTCTGCGAAATTCGACATCGTCGTTTATGGCGCGACCGGTTTTACCGGCCAGCTCGTCGCCGAATACCTGACCCAGCGTTACAAGAGCGACCACGCGCTCAAATGGGCGATGGCAGGCCGCAGCCTCGGCAAGCTGAAATCGGTCCGCGATGCGATCGGCGCGCCCGGGAATACGGCGTTGATTGTCGCGGATGCGTCGGATGCGGCTTCGCTGAAGGCGATGGCGGAGCAGACCATGTCGGTGATCACCACCGTCGGCCCGTATCAGCTCTACGGCGAGGAGTTGCTCGCGGCCTGCGTGGCCACGGGCACGGATTATTTCGATCTCTGCGGCGAGCCGATCTGGATGCGCCAGATGATCGACAAGTACGAGGCGGCTGCAAAAGAGAGCGGCGCGCGGATCGTGTTGTCGTGCGGCTACGATTCCGTGCCGTTCGAGCTCGGTACATTCTTCGTCCAGGAAGAGGCTAAACGTGTCTTCGGCGCGCCGGCCCCGCGGGTGAAAGGGCGTGTGCGCGACATGCGGGGCACGCTCTCGGGCGGCACCGCCGCCAGCGCTAAGGCGACCTTCGATGCGGTGGCCAAGGATCTCAGCCTTGTCGCCATTCTCAACGATCATTTTGCGCTGACGCCCGGCTTCACCGGCCCGAAGCAGCCGAAAGGCAACAGGGCCGCCTTCGAGGAGGATCTGCAATCCTGGGCCGCGCCGTTCACGATGGCGCTGATCAACACGCGCAACGTTCACCGCTCCAACATGCTGATGGGATTCCCCTACGGCCAGGACTTCGTCTACGACGAGATGGTCCTGACCGGTCCCGGCGAGAAGGGCGAGGCCAACGCCAAGCTCGTGATGGCTGCCAATGCGGGCAAGACCGGCCCCGACGCACCGAAGCCGGGCGAGGGGCCGTCGAAGGAAGAGCGTGAAAACGGTCTGTTCGATCTGCTCTATGTCGCGATCGCACCCGATGGCCGCATGGTTCGCGCCGGCGTCACCGGCGACCGCGATCCCGGCTACGGCTCGACCTCGAAGATGATCTCCGAATGCGCCATCTGCATGCTGCGGGACACGACCGACGTCGCAGCCGGCTTCTGGACGCCGGGCGCGGCGATGCAGCACAAGCTGATCAAGCGGCTTCAGGAGAATGCAGGGCTGACGTTCGCTGTGGAGAAGTAGAGGCGCTCACTTGCCGCAATCACGGTGTCATCGTCCGGCTCGAGCGGACGATCCAGTATTCCAGAGACGGCTCTGATCGAATCGAGAGGCCGCGGCGTACTGGACGCCCACCCCAGTGCGCAAGTGCGCATAAGGCGGGCATGACAGCGTTCGTGCCACTACACCGCCCGCGCGTCGTAGGCGTACATGAACTCCATGCTTTTCGCGCCCAGCGGCAGCAGCCACTTCATCATCTGATTGCGGATCCACGCGCCGGTGGCGCTGAACTCGCGCTTGTTGTTGCCGTTGCGGCGGGCCATGGCGACGATCTTTTCCGTGCGCGGGCGCCGTTCGGCCTCGAAGGCCTGGAAGGTGGCGCCGAGCTCCCGGCCTTGCTGCATCAACCGGGCGAGGCGCATCGCATCCTCCAGCGCGAGCGAGGCGCCCTGGCCGGCATGGGGGCTGGTCGCATGGGCGGCATCGCCGATCAGCAACGAGCGCTTGCGCGACCAGGTCGGCAGGGTGGCGACGTCGAGCGTGTCGGTGACCACGATGTTCTCGGCTGCCTCGATGATGCCAGGGATCGGATCGTGCCAGCCGCGGTGGAAGCCGCGCAGGTGCTGCTTCAGCGTTGCATGGTCGAGCGCGCGAAACATCGCCGCGTCCATGCCGTGCGCGGGTTGCGTGCTCCACCACATCACGCCGTCGTTCGGATCGGGGCTGCAATAGCCGTAGCCGAAGAAGCCGCTCTGTCCGAACGTGGTTTCGACGTGCCGGCCGATCGGCCGGCCATCGAGGACGGCGTGCGGTACGAAGCCGCCGAAGCCGATCAGTCCGGTATCGAACGGCTGCGGCCCGTCCGGGACGACTTGGCGCCGCGTCACCGAGTGCACGCCGTCGGCGCCGATCACGAAGTCGCCTTCGGCCGTGGTACCGTCGGCGAAGTAGGCGATGATCGGCTGGTCGGCGCGATCCTCGATCTTGATCAGGCGCTTCTCGAAATAGAGCGAAACGCATGCGCACCAGGCCTTGTCGATCAGCATCTCGTTCAGCGTGGCGCGGCAGACATTGACCGCGGGCTGGCCGAAGCGCCGCGCCATGTCGCGATTGATCGAGCCGAGCCTCTCTCCGGCTTGCGAATAGAAGTCGAACGATTCCGCGATCGAGCCGCGGCTGATCAGCTCATTGGAAAGGCCAATCTCGTCCATGACTTGCATGCCGTTCGGCGCGATCTGAAGGCCGCCGCCGATGCCTTTCGAATAGGGCCAGCCTTCGTAGATCGCGGACTCGATGCCGGCGCGGCGCAGCAGGACCGCCGCGACGGGGCCGGCGATGCCGGCGCCGATGATCAGGGCCTTGCGAGGACGATAGGACATGGCTTGCTCCCGACGTTTCCGTGGTGCTAGGAGAATTACAGTCGCTAAATCTCTTAGTCACTAAGATATATATCGACTAAGATACGAGGTTTGCCTTGTCAAGGACGAAGGCGCGCGCCGCGCTGCTGCAGGAGCTCGAGGAGGCGATGCGCAGGTCGTCCGCGCAGGGCGTGCTTTATGGCCAGACCGTTGCGAACGTTGCCGGAATCGCCAATTCCGACCTCGAATGCATGGACATCCTGTACCTCGAAGGCCGCGTCACCGCCGGCCGGCTCGCCGAAGTCACGGGGCTCACGACCGGCGCCATCACCGGCGTGGTCGACCGGCTCGAAAAGGCGGGCCTGGTCCGTCGTGAGCGCGACGATGCCGATCGTCGCAAGGTCTTCATTGCCGTCGTGCCGGAGGCGATCGAAAGGCTCGGCCAGTTCTACGTGCCGATGCAGCAGGCGATGGAGAAGGTTTTTGGCGGCTATTCCGACCAGGAATTGCGCCTGCTGCTGCGCTTCGCCAATGAGGGCTACAAGGGCGTGCTCGCGGCGACCGCGGCGCTGAAGGGCCTGCTCGACACGCCGCCGGAGAAACGCCCCGATCTCAAGCTGAAGAAGCTTCGTCGCCAGACCTAGCCTTGTAGATCTGTGCAGCCGCGATCATGCCCCACATCGCGCCCAGCATCATCCAGAAGTGCCGCCAGTGGTCGGTGTCGATCACGAAGCTTTCGCCGACGGTGCCGACGAAGGCGGAGAACACCGCCAGATAAGCGCGCTGCCAGGGCACGGGCACGAAGATGTGCCTGACACCCATGATGACGGTCGTGAAGACCAGCGCGGGATAGCAGATGCCTGACAGCCAGCCGCCGGACATGAAGGCGTTGAGATAGGAGTTGTGGGTGTCCTCGGGGAAGAAGCGGTGGAATTGCAGAGGGCCGATGCCGAACGGCAGGTCGAGCGCCATCTCCGCTCCCAGGATGTGCCGCCCGAACCGGCCGAAGCGGCCTTCGTCATAGCTCTGATCGAAGCTCGCGCGCTGCTTGAACATCTCGGCGGTGGAATCGAACGACATCAACACCGCGATCAGCGCAAGGCCCAGCACCGCGGCCAGGATCGCCATGACGATGATACGCGAGCGTTGCGCGTTGGTGCGGCTGGTCAGCACCATCAGCGCCAGCATGAAGGCGGATGTCAGCACCAGCCCGCCCCAGGCGGCGCGGGAGAAAGCGAGCAGGATCGCCAGCGACATGATGCCGAAGGCGATGACGTTGCGAAACGCCTTGCCGAACTTGTCGGAGACGACGCTCTGCAGCGAGAACAGTGCCGGCAGGATCAGGAAGGCGCCGAGCACGTTCGGATCCTTGAAGGTGCCGCGCGCGCGTCCGTACAGCGTGAGGAGGTCGTCGCCGCCGGGAACCAGGTGGAAGTAGCCGGCGACCGCCGACAGCGAGGCGACCATCGCGCCGATCACGAGCCCGCGGCGGAGCATATCGAGCCGGGCGGCGGTGTCCTCCGACGTGACCATGGCGAAGAACACGACTGTGACCGCCATGTACCAGGAGGTCGCAATCCAGCTCACCACCTCGGACTGCTCGAACAGCGGGATCGCGCTGATCGTATAGCCGATATTGAGCAGGACCAGCATCAGCACCAGCGGCATCAAAGCGAGCCGCAGACGCAGTCCGGTGGCGAAGAAGGTGACGGTGGCCAGCAGCGTCACGATCTCGTAGGGGCTCGGCTCGATGAACACGATCGCGCCGGAGGCGCCGACCAGCCATACCAGCGCGCGCTGGAGCGCCAACACGCCGGGCGCAGCCCGAACCGCTGCATTCATCTCCCCGGCTGTTGCCGCATACGCCATCACACGCTCATACGTTTACGCAACTGGTACGCCACAAATACCGCTGTCATCGCCCGGCTTGACCGGGCGATCCAGTACTCCGCGGCGTCTATTGCGGAAGCGGCCGGCGCCGCGGAGTACCGGATGCCCCGCCCCAGTGCGCAACAGCGCACAAGGAGGGGCATGACGGAAAAATTCAACTCAATACGCGTTCTCGTTCTTGGTCAGCAGCGAGATCGGCGTCTTCAGCAGAATGACGAGATCGAACAGCACCGACCAGTTCTCGATGTAATAGAGGTCGAACTCGACGCGCTTCTGGATCTTCTCTTCGTTGTCGATCTCACCGCGCCAGCCGTTGATCTGGGCCCAGCCGGTGATGCCGGGCTTGACCCGGTGGCGGGCGAAATAGCCGTCGACGGCTTCGTCGAACAGGCGGCTCTGCAGCTTGCCCTGCACCGCATGCGGACGCGGGCCGACCAAAGAGAGATCGCCGGAGAAGACCACGTTGAAGAGCTGCGGCAGCTCGTCGAGGCTGGTCTTGCGGATGAAGCGGCCGACGCGGGTGACGCGCGAGTCGTTCTTGGTCACGACCTTCGAGGCCGTCGGATCGGCCTGATGATGGTACATTGAGCGGAACTTGTAGACGTCGATGCGCTCGTTGTTGAAGCCGAAGCGCTTTTGGCGGAACAGCACGGGTCCGGGGCTGTCGAGCTTCACGGCCAGCGCCACCAATCCCATCACCGGCAAGGCCACGAGCAGCGCGAGGGTGCCGACCACGCGGTCGAACAGCCATTTCATCACCAGGTCCCAGTCGGTGATCGGCGCCTCGAACACGTCCAGCGTCGGCACCTCGCCGATATAGGAATAGGAGCGGGGGCGGAAGCGCAGCTTGTTGGTGTGTGCGGAGAGGCGGATGTCCACCGGCAGCACCCAGAGCTTCTTCAGCATCTCCAGGATGCGCGTCTCGGCGGAGATCGGCAGCGCGAACAGCACGAGATCGACGCGGGTGCGGCGGGCGAATTCGACGATGTCGTCGACCTTGCCGAGCTTGCGCGCGCCGGCACAGGTGTCGAGCGCGCGGCTGTCGTTGCGGTCGTCGAACACGCCGAGCACATGGATGTCGGAATCCTCCTGCTGCTTCAGCGCCTCGACCAATTGTTCGCCGTTGCGGTCGGAGCCGACGATGATGGTGCGGCGGTCGAGCCGGCCCTCGCGCCCCCAGGCGCGCACCAGCGAGCGCAGCACCAGACGCTCGCAGAGGAGCGCGGCGAGCCCGAGGACGTAAAAGGCGGCAAGCCAGAGCCGCGATATTTCGCTGCCGAACTTGGCGAAGAAGGAGATGCCGATGAACAACAGGAAGACGAACGACCAGGACGAGATCATCCGCGTCATCTGCCGGAGCTGACCGCGGAACAACTGCACCTGATAGATGTCGGCGGCTTGGAAGCAGACCACGGCGGAGACCGCGACGGCGATGATCTGCGCGGGATAGATCCAGCTGAACGAGCCGGCGTGCGGCATGACATAGCCGAGATAGAGTACAATGCCGACGAGGCTCAGCAGCGCGAAATCGGCGAGGCGCACGAAGCCGGTGATCACGATCGGCGAATAGGCGCGGGCGACCTTCTGGTTGACGACGTCGAGCGCGGCGGCCGAGAGCCGTTGACGCCGCTCCACAAAGGGCCGGTCAGCCGGCTTCGCCGCGGCGCTGGTCGCGGCATCGAGCATCGAGCGTGCGTTGAGCGGTTCCACGGGCGTCCACGTCCATTCCAAAAACCCGCGGGCCACGTCCTTGCGTCCCGGGCGAGCATCCCCTGGCGCTTGGGTTATCGGACAAATCGGAAGATTCTCTAAAGCGGGTCTTAAGAATGGTTAGTGATTGGTAAATGCGTCGCGATAGCCCGCGAGCACGCCCTCGACCATCGCCTGCTGCGAGAAATGCGCGGAGATGCGCTCGCGAAGCGACAAGGCGCGCTGCGCTGTTCCCAGCGGATTGTCGAGCGCGGCCGCGATCGCCTCCGCCATGGCTTCCGCGTTGCTCGGCGCAAACAGAGCCGGGTTCTCCGCGCCGAAAATCTCGGGAATGCCGCCGATCTTGGACGCAATCATCGGTATCCCGGCGGCACCGGCCTCGATCACGACATAGGGCATGGAATCGCCACGCGAGGGAACGACCAGCAGCCGCCCCTTGGAAAAGCCGTAGCGTGCCTTGACGTGACCGATGAAGCGGATGGCGCTGGAGAGGCCGAGCCTCTCGACTTGCGCTTTGAGCGCCGCGGTCTCCTCGCCGTCACCGCCGAGCGTCAGCGTGACCTTCTTACCGCCCTCGTGCAGGCGCGCCACCGCGTCGACCAGCAGATCGGCGCCCTTGATGTGCCTGAACTCACCGACATAAGCGAGGTCGGTGGCGTCGTCGGCCATGACGACAGGTTCGAATTCCTCCGGCGTCACGCCGTTGAAGACGCAATGCACCACGCCCTTCGGCTTGCCGACGATGCGCTGATAGGTGTCGCGGGCAAACGCGCTTTCGAACAGGAACAGGTCGGTCGCGTCCATCAGCGCACGCTCGAGCCGCGCGTAAAACTCGCCCTTGAGGGTGTTGAGGGGATAATGCAGCGAGCCGCCATGCGGGGTGTAGATGCGGATGGTGTCGTCGGATCGCCGCCGCATGCGGATGAAAGCGCCGGCCTTGGCGCCGTGGCCATGCATGACGTCGGGCTTGAGCGTGGCGATCAGGCGCCGCAAGCGGAACCAGACCAGCACATCGTCGGGCGACGGTTCGCGGCGGATCGCCATCCGGTGCACGCCGAGCTTCAGCCGCGGTGCGAGCTCGGCAAGGGCCTTGTCGGCGCGCTCACCGCCGGTGAGACTGTCGGCGAGGATGCCGACATGATGGCCACGATCGACCTGGCCGTTGGCGACGTCGAGGATGTGGCGGAAGATGCCGCCGACCGGAGCGCGCACGGCGTGCAGGATGCGAAGCGGCTGGTCGGGAGAGGGGGGCATGATCAAAACCAGCGCTCGACGGCGAATGCTCGAACAATCTGACGAAATATCGAGACGGATTAAGAGGCCTCGTGGTTAACAAACGGTGACGGACGCACCTGCGCGAGCCGCCCGACGCTGCGATTAACCCAGCGGCAACCTTAATGGAGTGTAATCGCCCTGGTTGAGGTAGGTTCGTGGCGTTGCGCCTGCGGGAGTGTTCGATGCGTTTAGCGTTCTGGCGTGCCGGCAAGGACAAGGCGGTGGTCAAGCGGGCTGTCTCGAAGGCAGCAGCCAAGCGGGCTGAACTCGAGTCCAGCTTTGAAGCAAAGCCTGCGCCCGTTGCTCCGCGGCCGGCGCCAGTCGAATCCGGCGACATCGACCTGCACGCGCTCGGCGCGGCATTGGCGCGCAAGCGCGGCTGGATCATCGTTCCGACGGTGCTGGCGCTCGTCGCATCCATCGCAATCGTCAATCTCATCACGCCGCGCTACAAGTCTGAATCCCGTATCCTGATCGACGGCCGTGAGAACGTGTTTCTGCGGCCCAATAGCGATCGCGCCGAGGAACGGCAGGCGCTCGACGCCGAAGCCGTCACCAGCCAGGTGCAGCTCGTGCTGTCGCGCGATCTCGCGCGCGAGATCATCAAGAAGAACAAGCTTGCGGAGCGGCCCGAGTTCGATCCGGTGCTGCAAGGCGTTTCGCCGCTGAAGTCTCTTGCGGCGCTGGTCGGCATCGGCCGCGATCCGTTCTCGATGACGCCGGAAGAGCGGGTGCTGGACGCCTATTACGAGCGCCTCCAGGCCTACGCTGTCGACAAGTCACGCGTCATCGTGATCGAATTCCAGTCTGCCGATCCCGATCTCGCCGTGCGCGTCGCCAATTCGATCGCCGACGGCTATCTCGTGCTCCAGCAGGATGCGCGCCAGGACCAGGCCCGAAACGCCAGCCAGTGGTATGCCGGCAGGATCGACGAGCTGCGACGGAATGTCTCCGAGGCCGAAGCGAAGGCCGAGGACTTCCGCTCCAAGTCGAGCCTGTTCGTCGGCACCAACAACACGACGCTATCGAACCAGCAGATGGGCGAGGTCAACACCCAGCTCAACAATGCGCGCGCGCTCAAGGCCGATGCCGAGTCCAAGGCGCGCCTGATCCGCGAGATGATCCAGAGCGGCAAACCGATCGAATCGTCGGAAATCTTGAACTCGGAATCGATGCGCACGCCTTCGCAGCAGCGCGTGGCGTTGCGGGCCCAGCTGGCCGAGCAATCGTCGACGTTGCTCGGCAACCATCCGCGCATCAAGGAGTTGAAGGCGCAGCTCGCCGACCTCGACACCCAGATCCGCGACGAGGCCGCCAAGCTCGCCCGCACGCTCGAAAACGATGCGCGCGCCGCCAGCGGGCGCGTTCAGGAATTGTCGGCGAGCCTCGAGCAGCTCAAGAAGCAGGCGACGGCCACCAACGGCCAGGACGTGCAGCTCCGCGCCCTCGAGCGTGAGGCCAAGGCGCAGCGCGACCTGCTCGAAACCTATCTCGCGAAGTACCGTGAGGCCAACACCCGCGAGACCATCGACACCGCGCCGACGGATGGCCGCATCATCTCGCGCGCCGTCGTCTCGAACACGCCGGCCTATCCGAAGAAGCTGCCGATCGTGCTGATCGCGACGATCGCGACACTGCTGCTCTCGTCCGGCGTCGTCGTCACCGGAGAGTTGTTGCGCCAGACCGCGCCCCGTGCGGTGGCGGTGTTCACGCCAGCCCTGACGCGGGCGTCGGCTCGCCAGGAACAAATCGTCCAACCGGAGGTCGTCGAGCCCTTCGCCGATCCGGTCGTCGATCCCGTCATGGCAGAACCCGCGCCGCTGCAGCCGGAGATGACGGCCGATGCCGATGTCGCCGAATTCGCGGAGATCGAGCATCTGGCCGACAGCCTGCGCGCCGCCGGAGCCATGGCGAAGAAGGTCACGGTGCTCGGCACTGCGAGCGGCGAAGCCATCACGCTGTCGACCCTGACATTGGCCCGGCACCTGGCGCGCGATGCGCGGGTCGTCGTGGTCGATCTCGCCGCGTCCTCGCCGACCATGGCCGCCGTGTCCGTCGATGCCTCGGCACGCGGCCTCGCCGAACTGATGCAGGGCGAGGCGTCGTTCGCGCAGATCATCACCCGGGACAAGCTCTCGCGGCTGCATCTGGTCATGGCAGGCCGCCCCGGCTTCGATCGCAGCCTGTTGCAGTCGCCCCGCGTGACGCTCGCGATCGACGCGCTGCTGCGCGCCTACGACCACGTGCTGCTCGATGCCGGCAGTGCCTCCGACCTTCCTGCGGAGCTCCTGACGGCGAATGCCCGCGCCGTCGTCGTGCCCGACGCGTCGATGGCGCCGGATGCGCGCGCACTGATGTGCGAGCAGCTCAGCGCCGTCGGATTCAATGAAGTGACGATGCTGAGCAGGTCCGTGCAGCCGTCGGATGCGAGGGACGCGCCGCGCGTCGTGGCGGCGTAGGCGTTTCTTACCCTCTCCCCCTGTGGGAGAGGGTGGCTCGCCGCGATAGCGGCGAGACGGGTGAGGGGTCTCTCTCCGCGCGTGCCTCTCGCATTTTGACTTGCTGATACAACCCCTCATCCGGCGCTTCGCGCCACCTTCTCCCACAAGGGGAGAAGGTGGGCAGTCGTGCAATGGCGAGAGCTACCCGAACGCTCGCCGCAGCCGCTGCGCCAGGTCGAACAACATCTGGTTCTGTTTCACCAGCCGCTTGCCGTGGCTCAGCGAGGACATCGCCATGGCCGCGAGCTTTCCGCGTGACGTCAGCGGAACGAAACTGTCGAAGATGTCCTGGTCGTCCTTGCAGAACATCCGCTTGTACTCGTCCGAGCCGATGCCGAGGTCGAGCGAGCGGTAGCCGCGCTCGGCGCAGCGGTCGATGATGTAGCGCATCAGGATCAGCCCGGGGCTGTAGCGGGCGTGCTCGGACATCGTGTAGGTGTTGAACATCATCGAGAAGCGCTGGCCGTCGGCGACGCCAGCGAAGATTGCGATCACCTCGTCGTCGCATTCGAGCGCGTGGATGTCGATGACGCGGCCGTCGCCGCGTGGTGCAAGGCAGGCGCTGCGGACGAATTGCTCGACGCCGGGCTCTGCGAAGACGTTGGGCAGCTTCTGTTCGGCCATCCGAGCCGGCTTGATACGGAAGAACCAGTCGAGCAGGCGGGTGATGTCCGCATCGGTGGTCGCCAAATGATAGCGATGGCCGGCGAGCGCCTGGAGCTTCTTCTCCTTGCTCTTGAGGCGGCGGCGGAAGGAGTTGCTGATCCGCGATGCCGGCGGACCGCCCGGTTCCATCGTGAGCAGCGGGCAGCCGTTGATCGCGCTTTGGCGTGGCAAATGCGCGAACGGGTTCTGCTGGTCGTTCCAGTGCAGCGGCTGCTGCGTCAGTGCGAGCACGTCGGCATGTTCGTTGAGCGGCGCAAGCAGCGCGTCGAGATCACCGCTGGCGACCTGCGCTGCAAATTCGGCGTTCCACAAGCCCATGTTGAAGGTCGTATGCTTGCCGCCCATGAAGCAGGCGGTGCGCACGCCGTGGCTTTGGCGCAGCGAGAGCGGCAGCAGCAGCAGCGGCCGATGCTCGGAGTCGCGGGCAATGACGATAAAGGGGCGGGCGCGTTCCTGCTCGCCGACCAGACGCTGCCAGGGACTGAGCAGATCAAATCGCTGATAGGGCGTGAAGAGATGACCGGGCTGCTCGAAGGCGCGCCAGACGGCCTCGGCCGCGCCGAGATCGGTCACGATATCGACATGCGCGATGCGGCCCGCTTTCGACTGCGCTGGCAATTCTGCCGTCCGGCTTTGCATCGCCGCAGCCATGGTCATTCGCGAACCTGTCGAGAAATCAAAAATATGCGTAATTCGGCCTGTGGCCGACCTTTGCAAAGAAATGTCAACAAAGGGTAATGACTACAAGAGGGGACCGGCCGCCGACGGGCGCGAGGTGGGACATTGGCATCCGACGACAGATGGCTGGAACGGCTGCGACTTGAGCTGACCTGGTTCACGGGCCAGGCTGCGCTGCGCAGTCGTGGAGCCGGCGCCATCCTGCGCTTTGCGCATGTGCGGTCGCGCCGGCGCGGCGGGTTTCAGCCGCTGCGCGAGAACGAGATCACGCCGCATTTCCTCGATCGCGCCATTCGCGCGCTGAAGCGGTGGAACTATGATTTCGTCGGCATGGACGAGGTCTGCCGGCGCGCGGTGACGCTGTCGGAACAGCGGCGCTTCGTGGCACTCACCTTCGACGGCGCCGGCAAGGATCTGATCGACTTTGCCTGTCCGGTGCTGGCGCGCCACGCCGTGCCCTTCACGATCTATGTGCCCACGGCGTTTCCCGACGGCGTCGGTGAGGCCTGGTGGCTCGGACTCGAACAGGTGATCGCGCGCGAGAGCCGTGTCAGTCTCTTGATGGGCGAGAAGGAGCAGCGCTTCACTGTGACTGGCAACGCGGAGAAGCAGGCGCTGTTTTCGTTCCTCGAGGCCTGGCTGCGCTCGCTGCCGCCGGCGGATGTGTCGGCTGCGATCGCAGACCTCTGCACGCGCTACCGGGTCGACCTTGCCGCGCTCTCACGCGAGGCATCGATGAATTGGGAGGATCTGGCAAGGCTTTCGGCCGATCCGCTGGTGACAATCGGCAGTGCGACCGTGAACTATCCCGTTCTCGCCAACATGAAGGATGCGGCCGCACTGCGCGAGATGACGATGGGCAAGGCGGTGGCGGAGGCGGCCTTCGATCGCGACATCCGGCATCTCGCCTTTCCGTTCGGTGATCGCGCCTCGTTCCGGCGCAGCCATGTCATCATGGCGGAGGAGGCGGGCTTTGCCAGCGCGGTGACGACGATCCCGGGCGTGGTGGACGCGGAGGGACGCACCAATCTGCGCGCGCTGCCGCGCATTTCCTGGGACGGCCGGGTGCGCTCGCTGCGCATGATGCGGGTGCTGGTGTCGGGGGTCGCTTTTGCGCCGGTGAAGCCGACTGGCACTGCTGGGACCTAGAAGCGCTACGAACTGGAAGCGCTACGAACTCGACTTGGCCCGGTCCGGCCGCTGCATCCAGCTCACGATCGGCATCGCCGGCAGCACCCAGCCCATGCCGACCACCACGTAGTAGATCGCCTGCCGCCAGCCGGATTCGGCGATCCACGGCATCTGCGCCAGCGCCATGCCGAGCAGTGCCCAGACGGTGGCGAGCACCAGGAGCAGGATGGTGCCGAGGAACTTGCGAGTGCGGATCGTCATGACGGAATATCGCGGCTTTCGCGTAACTTGCGCTGCGGGAGCGGGGGACTATAAGGGGCACGCAGTCCGGTTCAAGCTCTGGTTTTGCCTCGAATGACGACGAATTCCGCCCCGTCCGAGCCGTATCGCGCCGTGCGCTGGTGGCTGATCTCAGTGGCTGCGCTGATCGCGCTGATGGTGCTGGTCGGAGGCGCAACGCGGCTGACGGAATCCGGGCTCTCGATCGTCGAGTGGAAGCCGGTCACGGGCAGCGTGCCGCCACTTTCGGAAGCGCAGTGGACGGCGGCCTTCGAGGCCTACAAGACGATCCCGCAATATCGCGAACTCAACGCCGGCATGAGCCTGTCCGAGTTCAAGGAGATCTTCTGGTGGGAATGGAGCCATCGGCTGCTCGGCCGTTTCATCGGCGTCGCCTATCTGTTGCCGTTCCTGTTCTTCCTCTGGCGCGGCGGCCTGTCCGGTGAGTTGAAGCGGCGGCTGTGGCTATTGTTTGGGCTCGGCGGCCTCCAGGGCGCGGTCGGCTGGTGGATGGTGGCCTCGGGGCTGTCCGAACGCGTCGAGGTGTCGCAATATCGGCTGGCGACACATCTTATGCTCGCGCTCGTGATCTTCGCCGGCATCGTCTGGACGGTGCGGCGGCTCGCCGGGCGTCCGCAGATCGCAGCATCGTCGCGGCTGCGCTTTACCAGCGCCTTGCTCCTCGCGGTGACCTTTATCCAGATCTATTTTGGTGCTCTGGTTGCGGGCCTGCGCGCCGGCCGCGCCTACAACACCTGGCCGCAGATCGACGGCGCGTTCATTCCCTCAGGGGAGCGGCTGTGGTTCGAGACGCCGTGGTGGCGCAACATGTTCGACAATGTGCTGACGGTGCAGTTCGAGCACCGGATGACGGCCTATGCGCTGTTCGCGCTGGCGGCGTTGCACGCGTTCGACGCCGTGCGTTCACGCGCGGGTTCGGCGGCAAGCGGCGCGCTTTTGCTGCTGGGCGCGGTCAGCCTGCAAGCATTGCTCGGCATCCTCACGCTGCTCAACCAGGTGCCGATCGATCTCGCGCTCGCGCATCAGGCAGTCGCCATCGTGGTGCTGACGCTTGCGGTGATGCAGACAGAGCGGCTCGCGACGCGTGGCGCAACCGAAGCGCAGCCGCGCGCCGTTCCCGTCGGTCAGGCCGGCTGATCGGATCTGCTCTTCAGCAATAGCCGTAGATGCCGCACGAGTAGGGCAGGCGCCAGAAATAATCGACCTGCTTCCCGCCGTAATACGCGCCCTGGTAATCGTAGTCCCAGGGGCGGCCGTAATAGCCCGGCAGCGTGTGCGAGCCCGGCAGCAGTGGCGTACCCGGTAAATTGCGGATGTAGCTGCCGATGCCGTAGGCCGGCGAGATCAGCGCATCCGGATCGGTCTCGACATAGACCTGCGGCAGTTCCTGCGGCGGAGCGGCGGCCCGCCGCCTCGGCGTGGCCGGCAGATCGGCGGCGAACGCAGCTGAGACTGTCAACATCGCCGCAAGGGCAGGCACCATCCAGCGCAGCATCGTCGGCTCCGAATCAAAGGGGGCGATCCAGTGACGATGTATGCGGCAGATATGGTTAATGACTGTTAACTGGAGCCGGACTCCCGGGGCACATCAAAGCGCCCCGGAATGTCCAGGACAGCTACGTGCCCAGTGCCTGTTCCAGATCGGCGATCAAATCTTCCTTGTCCTCGATGCCGATCGAGAGCCGCACCACGTCGGGGCCGGCGCCGGACTTGACCTTGGCGGCGTCGTCGAGCTGGCTGTGCGTGGTCGAGGCCGGATGGATGACCAGCGAGCGGGTGTCGCCGACATTGGCCAGATGCGAGAACAGCTGCAACTTCGACACCAGGCTGACGCCGGCATCGTAGCCGCCCTTCAGGCTGAAGGTGAACACGGCGCCGGCACCCTTCGGCGCGTATTTGCGCGCGAGCTGGTTGTACTTGTCGCTTGCAAGGCCCGCATAGTTCACTGCGGCCACCGCCGGATGGCCGGCGAGGAATTCGGCGACCGCTTTCGCGTTGTCGCAGTGCTTCTGCATACGCAGCGGCAATGTCTCGATGCCGGTGAGGATCATGAAGGCGTTGAATGGCGACAGCGCGGGTCCGAGGTCGCGCAGGCCGAGCACGCGGCAGGCGATCGCGAAGGCGAAATTGCCAAACGTCTCCTGCAGCCGGATGCCGTGATATTCGGGCCGCGGCTCCGATAACATCGGATATTTGCCGCCGGTCGACCAGTCGAAAGTGCCGGCATCGACGATGATGCCGCCGATCGAATTGCCGTGGCCGCCGAGAAATTTCGTCAGCGAGTGCACGACGATGTCGGCGCCGTGGTCGATCGGGCGGATCAGATAGGGTGAGGCCAGCGTATTGTCGACGATGAGCGGTACGCCCGCCTTGCGCCCCACCGTCGAGATCGCCTCGATGTCGGTGATGCTGCCGGCGGGATTGGCGATGGACTCGATGAAGATCGCTTTCGTGCGCGGCGTGACCGCGCGTTCGAAGCTCGCGATGTCGTCGGGATCGGCCCACACCACGTTCCAGCCGAAGCTCTTGAACGCGTGGGTGAACTGGTTGATCGAGCCGCCATAAAGCTTTCGCGCGGCGATGAACTCGTCGCCGGGCTGGAGCAATTGCTGCAACACCACGACCTGCGCGGCATGGCCCGAGGCCACCGCCAGCGCGGCCGTGCCGCCTTCGAGCGCCGCGACGCGCTCTTCCAGCACGGCGTTGGTGGGATTGCCGATGCGGGTATAGATGTTGCCGAAGGCCTGCAGGCCGAACAGAGAGGCGGCGTGGTCGGCGTCGTTGAAGACGAACGACGTCGTTTGATAGATCGGAGTCGCGCGCGCACCAGTGGTGGGATCGGGCTGTGCACCGGCATGCACGGCGAGGGTCGAAAATCCCGGAAGGCGATCGCTCATTGAGGGCGTCCTGTTCTCGTGGTCTGAAATCGCGCGGCATGCTGATTGGCGCCGCGGCTGCCGTCAAGGCGCGGCTTCACATCGAAACGATCGTGCTACGCATTGTCGCGTTCGCGAAATGAAACCTTCGCAATTGCGTCAGCTTTGCTCGGTCTTGTTTTTGGCGGCGCGGTCCGATGCCGCAGTGTCGCCGCCGCCGACACTCATCCGATTGAGGGATAGCCGCATGCCCTGCGTCGGCACCGGAGCGCGTTTCGAGCTCAGCGTGCGTGAATTGACGCCCATCCACGAGATCTCCGACGACAGGCGGCCATATTCGATCTTGGGGCAGCGGTTCATCACCACCTTGATACCGACCGATTCCGCCTTCAGCGCCGCCGCATCGTCGCGCGCCCCCAACTGCATCCAGATCACCATCGGCAGCGGATCGAGCGTGAGGGCTTCCTCGACCACGGGCATGATGTGGCTGGAGTTGCGGAAAATGTCGATCATGTCGATGGTACGGCCGATGTCGGACAGCGAGGCGACGAAGGGTTTTCCGAGCAGCTCCTTGCCGACATGGCCGGGATTGACTGGGATCATGTCGTAGCCACGCTGGGCCAGATATTTGAACGCGAAATAGCTCGGCCGCACGTTGGCCGGCGAGGCGCCGACCATCGCGATCGATTTCACGTTGTTGAGGATGCCCCGGATGTAATTGTCGGGATAGGCGTCGTGGTTCATTGGCTCATCTTTTCGGGCTCACGCCGTCATTGCGAGGAGCGAAGCGACGAAGCAATCCAGTCTGTCTCCGCGGAGGGATTCTGGATTGCTTCGCTTCGCTCGCAATGACGAATTACTCATCCCGCCATGTCGGCGTGCGCTTCTCGATGAAGGCGCCGATGCCTTCCTCGGCGTCGCGCGCCATCATGTTCTCGGTCATCACCTCTGCCGCATAGCGATAGGCATCTGCAAGGTTCATCTCGGCCTGGCGGTAGAACGCCTCCTTGCCGAGCTTGACGGTATAGGCGGATTTCAGCGCGACCTGTTCGGCGAGCGCAATGGCGGCATGGCGCTCGTTGCCGGCGGCGACGACACGATTGACGAGCCCGATCTCGCGGGCGCGTGCGGCCGGGATCGGCTCGCCTGTCAGCAACATCTCCATCGCCTGCTTGCGCGGCACATTGCGCGACAGCGCCACCATTGGCGTCGAGCAGAACAGGCCGATGTCGACGCCGGGAGTGGCGAAGTGTGCTGCTTCCGAGGCGATCGCGAGATCGCAGCTTGCCACGAGTTGGCAGCCGGCCGCGGTCGCGATGCCCTGGACGGATGCGACCACGGGCTTGGGCAGGTGCACGATCGCCTGCATCATCGCGCTGCAGGCGGTCATCATCTCGGCGAAGAAGGCACGGCCCCGATCCGGATCGGCGCGACGCGCGGTCAGCTCCTTCATGTCGTGGCCGGCGGAGAAGGCGGGACCGTTGGCCGCGATCACGACGCCGCGGACGGTCTTGTCGTCGCGGATCTCGTTGAGCTCGGCGTGCAGGCTTGCGATCATCGCCGCCGACAGGCTGTTGCGGGCGGTCGGGCGGTTGAGGGTCAGGACCGCGATAGGGCCGACGGTCTCGCGCAGCAGGATCGGCAGTTGCGGGGAGGGGGCGCGGGCGGCCTGGACGGACATCAAAGCGTTTCCGGTTGGATTTTTGCGATTGGATGACGCAGATAACTTAATGTAACAGGGGACGTGAAGCGAGGGTGAGGGGCAGCATGGCGTTAGCGAAAATGAGCGTGGCGGAGCTCGAGCAGTTCCTCCGCAACGAGTTTCCC
Organism: Bradyrhizobium sp. 35; assembly: GCF_023073215.1. Lineage (NCBI taxonomy): Bacteria > Pseudomonadati > Pseudomonadota > Alphaproteobacteria > Hyphomicrobiales > Nitrobacteraceae > Bradyrhizobium > Bradyrhizobium sp. 35. The sequence goes on along the minus strand of NZ_JADPJC010000168.1, from coordinate 116,833 downwards.
CAGGCCTTCAGCGGCGACGACATCACGATCGAGAGCGCGGACGGTCAGGCCTGCCTTTTGCGTCAGCGCTATAGCGAAAAGATGCTGCGGCCGGGTGGAACCGTGTCCGGCCCGACCCTGATGGCGCTCGCCGATTTCGCGATGTACGTGGTGCTGTTGTCCGCGATCGGGCCGATCGGGCTCGCGGTGACCACCAATCTCAACATTAACTTCCTGCGCAAGGGCCAGCCCGGGCAGGACGTGCTGGCGGAGGCGCGGCTGCTCAAGCTCGGCAAGCGCCTCGCAGTCGGTGAGGTGAAGCTATTGTCCGGCACCTCGCCCGACCCGATTGCGCATGTCACCTCGACCTATTCCATTCCAAACGTTTGAACTTTTTACGGGTATCTTAATACCATATTTCTAAGTCGTTGATATTGAACAAGTAAATTCCGCCTGTGGGCATTGACCGCGGCGCCTCTGTTCTCTAGAAAACCGCCAGTCCGGTGCGGTGTTCGCGCCGATGCTCCCCGTTCACGGAAACTCTGACATGAAAACCTTTTCGGCAAAGCCGGCTGAGGTGACGAAGAAGTGGGTACTGATCGACGCCAAGGGTCTGGTCGTCGGCCGTCTCGCCACCATCGTCGCCATGCGCCTGCGCGGCAAGCACCTCCCGACCTACACCCCGCACGTTGATTGCGGCGACAACATCATCATCATCAACGCGCAGCATGCGGTTCTCACCGGCCGCAAGCGCGAGCAGAAGACCTATTACAAGCACACCGGCTATGTCGGCCACGTCAAGGAGCGCACCGCGCGCCAGATCCTGGAGGGCAAGCATCCCGAGCGCGTGCTCGAGAAGGCCGTCGAGCGCATGATCCCGCGTGGCCCGCTCGGTCGCGTCCAGATGGGCAACCTCCGCGTCTATGGCGGCGCCGATCATCCGCACGAGGCCCAGACGCCCGAGAAGATCGACATCGCCAAGTTGAACCGCAAGAACACGAGGGCCGCATAACATGGCCGAATCCATCCAGTCGCTCGACCAGCTCTCGCAGCTCAAGACGGCGGCCGCGCCCGACGCGCCCAAGCACGAGAAGAAAGTCGACAAGTTCAACCGCGCCTATGCAACCGGCAAGCGCAAGGACGCGGTCGCCCGCGTCTGGATTAAGCCAGGCGCCGGCAAGGTCACGGTCAACGCGCGCGAGGTCGAGGTCTATTTCGCCCGTCCCGTGCTGCGCATGATGATCGAGCAGCCGTTCTCCGTGGCCGCGCGGTCCGGCCAGTATGACGTGATCTGCACCGTCGCCGGCGGTGGTCTGTCCGGCCAGGCCGGTGCCGTCCGTCACGGCATCTCCAAGGCACTGACCTATTTCGAGCCGGAGCTGCGCACCGTGCTCAAAAAGGGCGGCTTCCTCACCCGCGACTCCCGCGTGGTCGAGCGCAAGAAGTACGGCAAGGCCAAGGCCCGCCGGTCCTTCCAGTTCTCGAAGCGTTAATCGCATCGGTCGCATTCGTCGCGAAAGCGGCTTCAATGAAATGCAAAAGGGCGCTGATTTCAGCGCCCTTTTTGCTGTTCGTTTGTATGCAAATTGATGACGTGTTTCCTGAAAACTTGGGCTCGCATGAAAACCTGAATGGAACCCGCGGGACATAGCGTCGCTTTTGGAAGGGCGCGCAAATCGGTTGATCCGATCGCGTAACTGCTATGTCTAGAAGGGGGCCGACATGATGTCGCTCGATAGCATCACGCTCTATTTGGTCGCCACCATGGTCGCCGCACTGCTCGGCGCCATGATGGTGTTTTTCGGAAGGCAGGAGAATAGCGCTGCGCTGAAATGGTGGGGCACCGCCTATCTCCTCGGCGCCGCATCGGTCGCGCTCTGGACGGCGGCGGGCGACAGATTGGGGCCGCATCTTTACCTTGCGCTGAACGCGGTCGGCTTCGTCGCGTGCGGCATGGTGTGGAATGCGGCGCGCGTCTTCCACGGCCGCAAGCCGAATTGGCCGGGTCTCCTGGTCGGCGCGCTCGCCTGGGTCGCTGCCGCCACGTTGCTCGATCCCGCCGCGTCCATGCTGCGCATGATCGTCGGCGCCGGCATCGTGTCGGTCTATGCGGCGTTGACCGCCAGCGAGCTCTGGGTCGAGCGACGCAAGAGCCTGCAACGGCGCTGGCCGGCCTTCGTGGTGCCGGTGATGCACGGCTGCGTCTTGATGCTGCCGATCGTGCTCGGCAGCTTCCTGCGTCCGCACGATGCGGGTTTCGCCAGCAGCATCTGGGTCACCGTGTTCGCGGTCGAGCTCGTGCTTTATGCCGTCGGCACCGTGTTCGTGATCTTCATGCTGGTGTCCGAGCGCACCGTCACCGCGCACCGGACCGCCGCCTCCACCGATCCGCTGACCGGCATGCTCAACCGCCGCGGCTTCTCGGAAGCCTGCGGGCGCGTGATCGAGCGCGAGGCAAAGGCCGGACGTCCCGTGACCGTGATGATCTTCGATATCGATCATTTTAAGTCGATCAACGACCGATTCGGCCATCCCGCCGGCGACGAGATGCTGAAACTGTTCTCGACCGTCGTCGTCAGCAATCTGCGCATCAGCGACATGTCGGGTCGCATCGGCGGCGAGGAGTTCGCCGCCCTCCTGCCGTGTTCGCTCGAGGAGGGCGTGCTGGTCGCTGAGCGCGTGCGCGAGGCCTTCGAGACCTCCGGCGTCGTCGTCGACGAGGGCCCGGTCGACACCACCGTCAGCATCGGCGTCGCCGGCGGTCCGGCCGGCACCGAGCTCGAAGTGCTGCTGGCCTCGGCCGACACCGCGCTCTACCAGGCCAAGCGCGGCGGCCGAAACCGCGTCGAGTCGGCGGAGGAGCTGCCACTGTCGCTGGAGAACTGGCGCCGCCAGAGCGCCGCGCGGATCGGCGTGCCCAACACGCAGTCCAAAGCGCAGCCGGCGACCGCCTAGGCAAAGGAGGCCTCGCGGTAATCCCCTGTTTACCATTCGATCCCTACCATTGCGGTCATGGAATCGATCCGTCGACAGAACCCGCAGACCGCCTTGATGTCGCTCGAAGCCGCGGCGACTTCGGCACGCGGCGGCTTCGCGTGCCTGTTCTCGACCGCGGACGAATACGAGAGCGCGCTGATCACCGAGCGCCGCGCCCAGGGGCGCTACACGCAAGGCCGCAATTACTGGCCGCTCGCGCTGTTCGCCGGTTGTGCGCTGATGGTGGTGGGCACCGTTCTGCTGCTCGCCTGAGTGATCTGCATTCTTGGACCGGGCAGGGCGCCGTTTCGGCGCCTTTTTCTTTGTCGCGGGCTGCGGTAGACACGCCCATCGAACAAAATGGGTGGAAACAGATGATCACCGAGATCGCGCAAATCGACGTCAAGCCGGGCAGCGAGAAGGATTTTGAGGCCGCCGTTGCCAAGGCGAAGGCCGCTTTCGGCCGCTCCAAGGGTTTTCACGGTTTCGAGCTGCACAAGTCGATCGAGAAGCCGCAGCGCTATCGTCTGATGGTGAAGTGGGAGACGCTCGAGAACCACACCGTCGATTTTCGCGGCTCCGAGAATTTCACCGAATGGCGCGGCCTCGTCGGCCAGTATTTTGCGGCACCGCCTGAGGTGGAGCACACCGAAACCGTGCTCATCACCTGAGGCGGCTCAGGCCGCCTCCGCCAGAGGCGGCGCTTCATACGTCTTGAAATGGTCGATCACGACTTTGGCGATGGCGACCAGTGGCAGCGCCAGCGCCAGGCCCCAGATCCCGAACACGACGCCGAGCAGGATCTGGAACGCGAACAGCGTGGCCGGCGGAATGTCCAGTGCCTGCCGCTGCAGCAGGGGCGTCAGCACGTAGCTCTCCATGGCGTGGACGCCCATGAAGAGGAGAAACGCCGACAGCGCCGGAATCCATCCTGAGGCGAGGCTCGCCAGCACGACCACGACGCCGGCTATGATGGCGCCGACGGTCGGAATGAAGCCGAGCAGTCCCGCCTGAATCCCGAGAATGAAGGAGCCCGGGATGCCGATGATGAGAAGCCCGATCCAGGTTACCGCGCCGACCGCGAGCATGACGATCATCTGTGCGATCAGCCATCGTTCAAGTGTCTCGCTGACGCGGTCGATGATGACGGCCGTGCGCGCGCGATGTTTTGCAGGCGCGATGAACAGCAATCCCTCGCGATAGACGCTGGGTTGGGCGGCGAAGGCGACTCCCAGAAACAGCACGATGAAGATGTTTCCCACGCCGTGGATGGTGCCAAGCAGCAGCTTGAACGTCTGGCTCACGATCGCCCCGCCGCTGGAGGCAAGGGCGCCTGCGCCGGGTATTGCCCCGCGCGACGCCGTGCCGGCCGACGGCGTCGGCTCCGGTTGCGCGTCGGGAGACGAACCGGGTCCGGAGCTCCCGAAATCGAAGAAGCTGGTGTCGATGCCGTGATTGTCCAGGAATGATTTGACGTTGCCGATCTGGGATTTGATGGTTTTGCTGAGTCCCGCCGCCTGATCGGCGATGGTGGCGCCGCCGAGATATGCGATGCCCGCGAGCATCAGCGCGAGGGCCAAGCAGACGATCGCGAGCCGCAGCGTATGCGGAAGACGCGCGTGCCGGCCAAGCGCGTTGGTCAGCGCGTTGAGCCCAAGGCCCAGCAGCACCCCGGCGAAGATCAGGAGCAGGGTGGTGGCGAAGTACCAGGAGAACGCGAGCAGCACGGCGAACAGCACCACACCGATGCCGCCGACCGAAATGCCCCAAGCCAGATCAAAACGGGTCGGGGGTCGTTCATTCGGGAATGTGATCACGCAATGTCCTTTAGGTGGACCGGGGGGCACTCTTTCGACAAACACGCTTTTGATCAAGACCGCGTCAACGCGCTGGTTTGACGCTGCCGTATGAACGGTGCAGACCGACGAGGAGAGAACAGGTGGGGCGCGCTTGAGTTTCATCAGCAAATGGGTGGGTCTGCTCGGGCTTCTGGCCGTGCTCGTGATTGGCGACCAGATCCGGATCAATCGGCCCGGTCACAAATATCGCCTCGCGGTCGAGGTGACGACGCCTGACGGGATCAAGACCGGGTCGGGCATTCTGTCCGTCGTGCCCGATCGCGGCTATAGCCGGGGCGGCCGCACCACGATGCGCGGCGAGGCCGTGTTCGTCGACCTCGGCCGGGGAAAGAATGTGGTGGCATTGCTCGCGCATCAGCAGGGCGCGAAGCTCGATCTCGACGACATCAACGATGTCGCGCTCCGCGCTTATGGCGCTGCGCGAGGCAACCGCGTCTCGTTCAACGAGCTCAACCGGCAGACCGGCGTCGTCGCGGTGCAGGGCGACCTAATGCCCGTGCTGGTGAGCTTTGGCGATCCCCTGGACCCTACGACCGCGCGCCTTGTCGCCGGCGACCATGTGGAGGCGGTGCTGGGCGACGGTTACGCACTCCGTGGCCTTACCGCCGAAACAGTGCCCAACGGGCTTTGGCCGATCGATTTCGGTGGCGCGCTCGGGGAGCCCGTGACGCGCGGAATCGAGACGAAACTGCCCTGGTTGGCTGCGCCGGGCGACCCGGCGGCGACCGCGCTGAAGATCGCCGGCCTGCCCCTTGGCGGCGCGATCGTGGCCCGGGAGGCATTTGCGCGAAAATAGCATTGCCGTCCCGCGTACCCTTCTGTTGAATTTGTTCCACCCCAGGGGCATGTTTGGAGAATCGTCTTCGGCGAGAGGTCTGAACGGGAGATGAGAAAGCCGGTCGTCGGCGTGATCGGGAACGCCCATCGCGTTGAGAATCGATTTCAGGTCCAGATGGTCGGCGAGCGTAATCTGCGCGCCGTGGCCGAGGTTTCCGGCGGTCTGCCGGTGATGTTCGCGGGCTCGCCCGACATCACCGATATCGGCGCGCTGCTCGATACCGTCGACGGAATCGTGCTCACCGGCGCCCGCGCCAACGTCCATCCGACCCGTTTCAACGTCGATCCGTGTGAGGCGCACGAGCCCTACGACATCCACCGCGACGAGGTGGCGCTGGCGCTCTCGGTCGCCTGCGTTGCCCGCGGTATCCCGCTGTTCGGCATCTGCAGGGGCCTCCAGGAGATGAACGTCGCCTTCGGCGGCTCGCTGCATCCCGAGATCCGCGAAATCCCGGGCCGCATGAACCATCGCATGCCAAGGCTTGAGAACGGTGAGATCCATCCCGACCCGACAGTGGTGTTCGCCGATCGTCACGACGTCGATCTGACACCGGGCGGCGCGTTCGCGGAATTGCTCGGCTGTGACAAGATCAGGGTCAATTCGCTGCACGGCCAGGGCATCCTCGATCCCGGCAAGCGCGTGCTGATCGAGGGCATTGCCGAGGACGGCACCATCGAGGCGATCCGCATCGCGGAAGCCAAGACCTTTGCGCTCGGCGTGCAATGGCACGCCGAATACGACCCGCAGCACAATCCGATCAACCGAAAACTGTTCGAGGCGTTCGGTCAGGCCATGGTGGCGAAGCAGCGCGCGGCGGCGTAGCTGCGGGGCTGCGCCGAGGCCTATAAGGCTATCGATCGTTGCGACCGGCGGCGGAGGATTGGCGATTTTCGCAAACAGGCACGAGAACTAGTCTCCAGGATGGATTTCGCGGCGCTGAATGCATCCTGCGAATTACCAACAGCGCTCGCGATCTCTCGGGCGCAATAAACCAGATATCAAGAATTGATGCGCGCCAGTTTTCTCGATTCCGATTCGTTCTTTGAGAACGAAATGGAGTCAGACGCAGAACGAAACTCGATGACCACAAAAAAGGCGCCCCGAGGGGCGCCTTTCGTGCGTCGTGGTCGTTCGGGCCACCTAGCCCGAATAGTACATCTCGAACTCGACCGGGTGCGGGGTCATTTCGAAGCGGGCGACTTCGGTCATCTTCAGCTCGATATAGGCGTCGATGAAATCGTCGTCGAACACGCCGCCGTTCTTCAGGAAGCCGCGGTCCTTGTCGAGGTTTTCGAGCGCCTCGCGCAAGCTGCCGCACACCGTCGGGATCTGCTTCAGCTCTTCCTTCGGCAGATCGTAGAGGTCCTTGTCCATCGCCGGACCCGGATCGATCTTGTTCTTGATGCCGTCGAGGCCAGCCATCAGCATCGCGGCGAAACCGAGATAGGGATTGGCGAGCGGATCGGGGAAGCGCACCTCGACACGCTTGGCCTTCGGCGAAGCAGTGTAGGGGATCCGGCAGGAGGCCGAGCGGTTGCGCGCGGAATAGGCGAGCAGCACGGGAGCCTCATAGCCCGGGACCAGACGCTTGTAGGAGTTGGTCGACGGATTGGTGAAGGCGTTGATCGCCTTGGCGTGCTTGATGATGCCGCCGATGTAGTGGAGGCAGGTCTCCGACAGGTCGGCGTATTTGTTGCCGGCGAACACCGGCTTGCCGTCCTTCCAGATCGACTGGTGCACGTGCATGCCCGAGCCGTTGTCGCCGAAGACCGGCTTCGGCATGAAGGTGGCGGTCTTGCCGTAGATGTGCGCGACCTGGTGGATGCAGTATTTGTAGATCTGCATGTGGTCGGCCATCAGCGTCAGCGTGTCGAACTTCATGCCGAGCTCGTGCTGGGCGGAGGCGACTTCGTGATGGTGCTTCTCGACCTTCACACCCATCTTGGCCATGGCGCCGAGCATCTCCGAGCGCATGTCCTGCACGGAATCCTGCGGCGGCACCGGGAAGTAGCCGCCCTTGGTGCGGACACGATGGCCGAGATTGCCGCCTTCATATTCGGTGTCGGAGTTGGTCGGCAGCTCCGAGGAGTCGAGGCGGAAGCCGGTGCTGTAGGGATTGGCGGAGAAGCGCACGTCGTCGAACACGAAGAATTCGGCTTCGGGGCCGACGAAGACGGTGTCGCCAACGCCCATCGACTTCACCATCGCCTCGGCCTTCTTGGCGATGCCGCGGGGATCGCGGTTGTAGGGCTCGCCGGTGGTCGGCTCGAGCACGTCGCAGGTGATGACCATGGTGGTCTCGGCGAAGAACGGATCGATCGTCGCGGTCACCGGATCGGGCATCAGGCACATGTCGGACTCGTTGATCGCCTTCCAGCCGGCGATCGATGAGCCGTCGAACATCGTGCCTTCGGCGAAAATGTCCTCATCGATCATGCTGATGTCGAAGGTGACGTGCTGCCACTTGCCGCGCGGATCGGTGAAGCGCAGGTCGACGTATTTGACGTCGTTGTCCTTGATCGATTTCAGGACGTCTTTGGCGGTCTTCATGCATACCCCTTTTGGCTCTGCGGGTCGGTTTCCAAACTTCGAGCGACCGTGTTCACGCTTCTTGAGGCGCGCGAGGCACAAACAAAACGAGGCCGCCGAAGCAGCCTATTTCTTGTCAGAATGTCGCAAAATGCGGGATAGCACCCGGCTCAGATAGCGTCCAGCCCGGATTCGCCGGTTCGGATGCGGATCGCCTCTTCGATGTTGGAGACGAAAATCTTGCCGTCGCCGATGCGCCCGGTTTGCGCGGCGCGGCGGATTGCGTCGATGGCGCGCTCGACCAGATCGTCGCCGATCACGATCTCGATCTTCACCTTGGGCAGGAAGTCGACGATGTATTCTGCGCCGCGGTACAGCTCGGCGTGACCCTTCTGCCGGCCGAAGCCCTTGGCTTCGGTGACGGTGATGCCCTGAAGGCCGACTTCCTGAAGCGCTTCCTTCACCTCGTCGAGCTTGAATGGCTTGATGATGGCTTCGATTTTCTTCACTGCGCGCCTCCCGGCCTTTCGAACAAATAGCAACGTCTTCGTCAGGATGCGCTTTCTTAACGCACGATCTTGTCTTCGCTATGCCGGGATCCCTGACCAGTCCGGCAACAACGGCCGGCCACACCCTGATAAATGCCAGTGAGCACGACGAACCGAAGCGACTTCCGCGAAAGCAGGGTCTATGCCAAGTTGCAAATGCCCTGATTATTGGAGCGTTATCAGCCTTTTAACGTGCAGCTCTGATAGGTGGCGCCGACCCGCACAAAATACCGCAGACTACGAAATAGGCAAACGGTTCAATACTTGTGCAGATCGTTGTTCCGCCGGATAGCCCGGTGCGGAACGTGCCTGTTGAAAAGGCTTTTGGACAGGGAAGTGGCATGGAAGTTCTGACCAACGCCGAAATGCAGCGCGCCGACCAGCTCAGCATTGCAGCAGGCACCCCCGGATTCAAGCTGATGCTCAGCGCCGGCCAGGCGGTCGCCGAGGCCGCGAACGCACTGGTGGAGCAGGGGCCGATCCTGATCGTGGCCGGCCCGGGCAACAACGGCGGGGACGGTTTTGTCGCAGCCGCCGAGCTCGCCGCGCAAGGCCGCGAGGTCTCGGTGATCCTGATGTGCGAGCGGGACCAGCTCCAGGGCGACGCGGCCTCGGCGGCGCGGGGTTGGAAACACCCGGTGCTCCCGTTCAACCCGCAGGCGATCGGGCGACCGGCGCTGATCATCGATGCGCTGTTCGGCGCGGGCCTCAGCCGTCCCGTCGAGGGCGAGGCGCGTGAGATGATCGAGGCGATCAACGCCAATGGTGCGCCGGTGCTCGCGGTCGACCTGCCGAGCGGCATCAACGGCACCAGCGCGGCCGTGCTGGGCGTGGCCGTGAACGCCGCCGAGACCGTCACCTTCTTCCGCAAGAAGCCGGCGCATCTGCTGCTGCCGGGGCGCATGCATTGCGGTCACGTCCGCGTCGCCGACATCGGCATCGAGGCGCAGGTGCTGGACGAGATCGCGCCGCGGATTTTTGAGAACGATCCGGACTTCTGGGGCTCGGCCTTTCCGGTGCCGCGCATCGACGGCCATAAATACGCGCGAGGTCATGTGCTGGCGGTCTCGGGCGATGCGGCGGCGACCGGTGCGGCGCGGCTCGCCGCGCGCGGGGCGCTGCGCGCCGGCGCGGGCCTGGTGACTCTGGCCACGCCGCGTGATGCGCTGGCGATCAATGCGGCTGCGCTCACCGCGGTGATGGTTCACCCCGTCGATACCGCCATCGAGTTCGGCGAGCTGCTCGGCGACAAGCGCTACAACACCTGCATCATCGGCCCTGGCGCGGGCGTCGGCGAGCGCACCTGCGATCTCGTCCACACGGCGCTTACCTCCCAGCGGCGCCTGGTGCTCGACGCGGACGCGCTGACGAGCTTTGCCGCCAATCCCGAGCGCCTGTTCGAATCGATCAAGACGTCGCAGGACAAGGCGGTGGTGCTGACGCCGCACGAGGGCGAGTTCCCGCGGCTGTTCTCCGACCTCAGCAATAAACATCCGGGGCGCTCGAAGATCGAGCGCGTGCGCGCCGCCGCCGAGCGCTCCGGCGCGGTCGTGCTGCTGAAGGGCGCCGACACCACGATTGCCGCGCCCGACGGCCGCGCCACTATCGCCGCCAACGCTCCGCCCTGGCTCGCCACCGCGGGTGCCGGCGACGTCCTCGCCGGCATCATCGCAGGCCTCCTTGCGCAGGGCGTCCCGGCGTTCGAAGCCGCCAGCATCGCGGTGTGGATGCATGGCGAAGCGGCGAGCGAGGCGGGGCCGGGCCTGATCGCGGAGGATCTCACCGAGACGCTGCCCGCCGTGCACCGACGGATCTATCATGCGCTGGGGATCGAGTACTAATGCTCAGGCCGCTCGCGCTCACCGATATGGGCGCGGCGGCGCAGGTTCACCGGGCTGCATTCGACCATGCGCTGCCCTGGCTTTGCTGGGCTGCATACGCCGGATGAGGACCGCTGGTTCTACCGCGAGCATGTCTTGGCGACGTGCCGCGTGTGGGGACGCTTCGATGCCGATGTACTGAGCGGAATCATCGCTGTCCGTGACGGCTGGGTCGAGCAGCTTTACGTGCTTCCTGCTGTTCAAGGGCGCGGCGTCGGCACCGAACTCCTCGATATCGCCAAGCGGGCCAGCGAACAGCTGGAGCTCTGGACCTTCCAGCGCAACGCGTTGGCGGGCCGCTTCTATGAAGCGCGCGGGTTCACGCTGATCGAGCAGACCAACGGGACCCGAAACGAGGAGAAAGAACCGGACGCTCGCTATCTTTGGACGCGTGGCCGATAGCTCACTCCACCCCGTACCAGCGCACCAGCCGCGGCGCGGCCCAGTCGGTGACGACGGATTCGATCAGCCACCGCCCGGGAGAGGCCGCAGCGAATGCGATGCGCTGGGTCTGGCCGGGTTCGATCGCGAGCGTGTCGAGCCAATAGGGCTTCCAGCCGTCGTCGAGCTTGTCGAGCAGGCGGAAATGGTGGCCGTGGAGATGGAAGACGGTTGCGACGGAGGCGGGGTTCTTGAGGGCCAACACGACGGTGCGGCCGGCCTTGGTGCGAAAGGCGGGGGCGGAGGACGTCGAGAAATTTGCGGCCGGTACCCACCCGGCGTCGGCTGCCCCGAGAGCGACACCGAATCGCAGGGCGCCCCTCAGATCGAGCCGGTCGGGCAGGTCATTCGGAGGGAGTGGCAAGAGCGGCAACGGCGGCGCGCGCCGGTCAAGCTTGCCGGAGACCGTCAGGCGGCCGACCTGGCGCGCCTCCTTGCCGTCATGCAGCAGGAATGGGGCCGATGTGGCCGCATCCACGAAGGCGTCGGCGCGTGCGCCGGGAGCCAGCACCAGCGCGCCGTTGCGAGCCGGGAACGGCTCAGCCGGCTGTCCGTCCAGGGCCACCACGTGGACCTCGTGACTTTCCAATTTGATCGCCAGAACAGAACGTTGCGAGCCGTTGATAAAGCGCAGCCGCAGCCGCTCATTTGCTGAAGCTGAGAGTTCGAATGAAGTCGTTCCGTTGATTGTATAGAGCGGGGATGTGTCCTTCGGGTCCCGGCCCGGGGCAAGTGCGGTCCCATCCGGCCGCAGCCGCCACTCCTCGATCAAGAGGACCACGTCGCGATCGGCGGCGACCGTGTTGGTCTCGGTGGCGATGATCGGAAGCGGGCGCGCGGGCTGCTTCAGGCCGTCCTCGAACAGCCGGAAGTCGGCCAACAGGGTTCCCGCGGTTGGCACTGAAATGATTGATGTTTCCGTCGCGTCCGGGGCCGTCGGTGCGCGACCCCGAAGCGGGTCGGCCGCGGCCGGGCCATTGAGGCCGTACCAAACTGGTGCAAGCGGCACAGGCAGGTCGTTGCGGAAGACCACCTCGCAGCGGTCGCCACGTTTGAGGCGGACATCCCCGAGATGGCTGACGGCGGCCAGCTCCCAGATGGGTATAGCCGGCTGCCCCGACCTCAGAGCCAGCGTTGCCGGCCTTGCCTGAAGCGCGAGTTGGGCGGTCACGGCCGGGACTGCGCCGCCCGCCGTCAGCCCGGCCGCAGAGGCGCCAAATCCGGCCAAAACCTCGCGCCTCGTCAGGTCGAAGATCCGCGTTTTCATGGGCCGATCCGGACCACGCCGTGCTGGATAAGTCCAGCCGTCGTGCCTAGGTGAAGCCTGCCTCTATCGGGCCATTTTTTTGCTGCGAACAGGCGGGCACATGCTATAAGCCCGCCGCCCGCGGCATCGCGGCCGGTCTTGATGCAAATTTACGCGGGCGTGGCGGAACTGGTAGACGCGCTGGATTTAGGTTCCAGTGACGAAAGTTGTGGGGGTTCGAGTCCCTCCGCCCGCACCAAGCGCTTTCAGCGTTTGCACGGATTACGCGATCTGCTCCCGCGCGGATGTTTGTCCGCCGGAAGTCGGTCCGATGAACCACCGGCGTTGAGGCGTTCGCCTCGCGCCGGATCGATTAATGACAGCGTCCCGACGCATGCGCGCCGGGACCGAACGAGAAGAAGATTGGACACCATGCAGGTCACAGAAACCCTCTCGGAAGGTTTGAAGCGCGAGTTCAAGATCAGCGTTCCCGCGTCTGATCTCGACGCCAAGGCCGGTGCCAAGCTCGTCGACCTCAAGGACAAGGTTCGCATCAACGGCTTCCGTCCCGGCAAGGTGCCGGTCACGCACCTCAAGAAGGTCTATGGCCGCTCGGTGATGGCCGAGACCATCGACCAGACCATCCGCGACACCAACACTCAGCTGTTCTCCGAGCGCGGCTTCCGCCTGGCGACCGAACCGAAGATCACCATGCCGACCGAGCAGGCCGAGGTCGAGGAGCTGCTCAACGGCAAAACCGATCTGACCTACACGGTTGCGATCGAGGTGGTGCCGTCGATTGCGCTCGCCGACTTCAAGACCTTCGAGGTCGAAAAGCCTGTGGCCGAAGTCACCGACGCCGACGTCGACGAGGCGATCAAGCGCATCGCCGATTCGAACCGTGGCTATGCCGCGAAGGGCGAGGGCGCCAAGGCCGAATCGGGTGATCGCGTCACCGTCGCCTTTAAGGGCACCATCAACGGCGAAGCCTTCGAAGGCGGCGCCGGCGAGGGCATCCAGGTGGTGATCGGATCCAACACCTTCATCCCCGGCTTCGAAGAGCAGCTCATCGGCATCGCCGCCAACGAGACCCGCACGCTGAAGGTGGCGTTCCCCAAGAACTACATGAACGACAAGCTCGCCGGCCAGCCGGCCGAGTTCGAGACCACCGCGACGCTGATCGAGGCGCCGCAGGATCTCGCGATCGACGACGAGTTCGCGAAGACGCTCGGCCTGGAATCGCTGGACAAGCTGAAGGAAGCGGCGCGCGAGCGGCTGGTGGCCGAGTTCGCGACCGCGACCCGCCAGCGCGTCAAGCGCGCGCTGCTCGACCGCCTCGACGAGGCCCATCGCTTCGAGGCTCCGCCCTCGCTGGTCGACGAGGAGTTCAATCTGATGTGGAACTCGGTGAAGGCCGAGATGGAGTCCGCCGGCAAGACCTTCGCCGACGAAGACACCACTGAAGACGCCGCCAAGGAAGAGTACCGCAAGATCGCCGATCGTCGCGTGCGGCTCGGCCTCGTGCTCTCGGAGATCGGCGAGAAGAACAAGATCTCCGTGACCGATGACGAGGTCGGCCGCGCCGTGATCGAGCGGGCGCGCTCGATGCCGGGCCGCGAGAAGGAGGTCTGGGACTATTACCGCAGCAACGCCCAAGCCTTGGCCCAGCTTCGTGCACCGATCTATGAGGACAAGGTCGTCGACTTCATCCTCGAGCTTGCCAAGGTGACCGAGAAGAAGGTCTCGCGCGACGATCTCTACAAGGACGACGAGGCGGAAAAGACCGCGGCCTGAGGGCTCCAGAAGAGCCTTTAGGAGAGCCTCCAGGATAGCCTTGCATTAAGGATGATCAGCGAAGAGGTCGAGCTAGCCAGGTGGCCGGCTGGGCCTCTTTGTACGAATCAGCTTCAACTGCCTCACGGATTAAGCCTTAATTCGCTCCGCACTTGTCAGGCGCGAATTGGGCTATATCTGTCGCTACGCCCTCTGCTTCTGCCAAGTGCCTCTACCAAGTTCTTCTGCCAAGTTCCTGCATCACGGGACGTCCATCGGCCTTCCGGCAGATCCAGCCCCGACTGGCAGCCGGGCCTGGCGATGTCCGCCTCTTCAAAACCCTAGGTGACTCATGCGCGATCCGGTTGAAACCTACATGAACCTCGTGCCCATGGTGGTCGAGCAGACCAACCGTGGCGAGCGCGCCTACGACATTTTCTCGCGCCTTCTGAAAGAGCGAATCATCTTCCTGACCGGGCCGGTCGAGGACGGCATGTCGACGCTGATCGTCGCGCAGCTGTTGTTCCTTGAGGCGGAAAATCCGAAGAAGGAAATCTCGATGTACATCAACTCGCCGGGCGGCGTGGTGACGTCGGGCCTCGCGATCTACGACACCATGCAGTTCATTCGTCCGCCGGTCTCGACGCTGTGCACCGGACAGGCCGCCTCGATGGGCTCGCTGCTGCTCTGCGCCGGCGAGAAGGACATGCGCTTCTCGCTGCCGAACGCGCGCATCATGGTGCATCAGCCCTCCGGCGGCTTCCAGGGCCAGGCCACCGACATCATGCTGCACGCCCAGGAAATCCTGAACCTGAAGAAGCGGCTCAACGAGATCTACGTGAAGCACACCGGCCAGACCTACAAGGCGATCGAGGACGCGCTGGAACGCGACAAGTTCCTGACCGCGAGCGACGCCAAGGAGTTCGGCCTGGTCGACAGGGTGATCGACAAGCGCGCCGAGGAAACCGCGTCGCCGAAGACCCCGTAGCACTACTGTGCCGGCAATCCCTCTGGGACCGCGGGCACCATCAGGGAGCGTTCACGTTAAGGACACGTGCGCGCGTCGCAAAACGCACTTTTGCGCCCTGCGACAGGCAGAAAGTTCCGCTTTCGTGCTTGTTTTTCGTGGCAATCCAGCAACGCCGGGGTGATTTCGATCACTTCGCCCGTGCCAAGACCGGAAATCACGGTATTGTCACGGGTAGCCGGCGACCCCCGATTAGCGAATTCTTGATAGTCGGGTGCCAGCATGGTTCGCTATGACTGATCGGCTATGATCGCGGGGAATCGAATGACCGCGATTCGCACGGCATGTAACGCGTAGGGTCTTTTTTGGTACGGAATTTGCTCTATTTGAAGGACTGTACCGGCTGTCGTGCCGGAATAGGGCGATCGAGCGGACGGGATCGAACCGCGGACGGAGACATGAATGAGTAAGGTCGGCACGAGCGACTCCAAGAACACGCTGTATTGCTCGTTCTGCGGCAAGAGCCAGCACGAAGTGCGCAAACTGATCGCGGGTCCCACGGTCTTCATTTGCGACGAGTGCGTTGAGCTCTGCATGGACATCATTCGCGAGGAGAACAAATCCTCGCTGGTGAAGTCGCGCGACGGGATTCCGACGCCGAAGGAAATCTGCAAGGTGCTGGACGATTACGTGATCGGCCAGAACCATGCGAAGAAGGTCCTCTCGGTCGCGGTGCACAATCACTACAAGCGCCTCAACCACCAGACCAAGCACAACGACGTCGAGCTTGCGAAGTCGAACATCCTGCTGATCGGTCCGACCGGCTCGGGCAAGACGCTGCTCGCGCAGACGCTCGCCCGCATCCTGGACGTGCCGTTCACGATGGCGGATGCGACGACGCTGACCGAAGCCGGCTATGTCGGCGAGGACGTCGAGAACATCATCCTGAAGCTGCTCCAGGCCGCCGACTACAATGTCGAGCGTGCCCAGCGCGGCATCGTCTACATCGACGAAATCGACAAGATCAGCCGCAAGTCCGACAATCCCTCGATCACGCGCGACGTGTCGGGTGAGGGCGTGCAGCAGGCGCTGCTCAAGATCATGGAAGGCACGGTGGCTTCGGTCCCGCCGCAGGGCGGCCGCAAGCATCCGCAGCAGGAGTTCCTGCAGGTGGACACCACCAATATCCTGTTCATCTGCGGTGGTGCGTTCTCGGGCCTCGAAAAGATCATCTCGGCACGCGGACGTTCGACCTCGATCGGTTTCGCCGCTCAGGTGCTCGCACCGGAAGACCGCCGCACCGGCGAAATCTTCCGTCATGTCGAGCCTGAGGATCTCCTGAAGTACGGCCTGATCCCGGAATTCGTCGGCCGTCTGCCCGTCGTGGCGACGCTGGAGGATCTGGACGAGGCTTCGCTCAAGAAGATCCTGGTCGAGCCGAAGAACGCGCTGGTGAAGCAGTACCAGCGGCTGTTCGAGATGGAGAACATCGAGCTGACCTTCGCCGACGAGGCGCTTGGCGCGGTTGCCCGCAGGGCGATCGAGCGCAAGACCGGTGCGCGGGGGCTGCGTTCAATCCTCGAGGCGATCCTGCTCGAGACCATGTTCGACCTGCCGGGCCTCGAAGGTGTGGAAGAAGTCGTGATTTCCCGCGAAGTCGTGGAAGGAACGGCGCGTCCGCTCTACATCTACGCCGATCGGTCCGATCGCGCCGTCGAGAACGCCAGCGCCTGATTTCGGCGCTGGAACGCTCCAATCGTCTCCTCAAGCAGGGGCTGCGGAAAGTATCTCCGCAGCCGGTGTTGCGTCGCTTATTTGCGTGCGTAAGCGCCTGATGGCGCGCGTCTTTCAATGACTTGACACCCCCCGGGTCGATAGCCACCTAATGTCGGCGGCGAGTAAAAATTCTCTTCAAGATTCGCCTCAGTTCCGATTCGGCAAGCCGGTCCAACCTCAAAAGGACCGATCGGTATTGCGGGTCACCTCGGCACCTTGTGGCGGTTGCGCATGAGCATGGCGGGCTGCGTGCAAGGGGGCAAAGCAAAAGGAAAAGGCCATGACCAATCCAAAACCCAGGCCAACCATCGTCCATGGCGAAACGCACGCCTATCCCGTGCTGCCCCTGCGCGACATCGTCGTCTTCCCGCACATGATCGTTCCGCTCTTCGTCGGCCGCGAGAAGTCGATCCGCGCGCTCGAAGAGGTGATGAAGAACGACGCGCTGATCATGCTCGCGACCCAGAAGAACGCGTCCGACGATGATCCGGCACCCGATTCCATTTACGAGACCGGTACGCTTGCCAGCGTGCTCCAGCTCTTGAAGCTTCCCGACGGCACTGTGAAGGTGCTGGTCGAAGGGCTCGAGCGGGCGCGCGTGCAGAAGTACACCGATCGCGCCGACTATTACGAAGCGACCGCGATTGCGCTCGCCGATACCGATGCGAAGTCGGTCGAGGCGGAGGCCATGGCGCGCTCCGTCGTGTCCGACTTCGAGAGCTACGTGAAGCTCAACAAGAAGATCTCGGCCGAGGTCGTCGGCGTCGTGCAGGCGATCACCGATTTTGCCAAGCTCGCCGACACCGTCGCCTCGCATCTCGCCGTCAAGATCGCGGATCGCCAGGGCATCCTGGAGACGCTGTCGGTCACGCAGCGCCTGGAGAAGGTGCTGGGCCTGATGGAGAGCGAGATCTCGGTGCTCCAGGTCGAGAAGCGCATCCGCTCGCGCGTCAAGCGCCAGATGGAGAAGACCCAGCGCGAGTACTATCTCAACGAGCAGATGAAGGCGATCCAGAAGGAGCTCGGCGACGACGACGGTCGCGACGAGCTCGCCGATCTCGAAGAGAAGATCTCCAAGACCAAGCTCTCCAAGGAAGCGCGCGAGAAGGCGCAGCATGAATTGAAGAAGCTGCGCCAGATGTCGCCGATGTCCGCGGAAGCGACCGTCGTGCGCAACTATCTGGATTGGCTGCTGTCGATTCCGTGGAACAAGAAGTCCAAGGTGAAGAAGGATCTGGAAGCCGCGCAGGCGGTTCTGGATGCGGATCACTACGGGCTGGAGAAGGTCAAGGACCGCATCGTCGAGTATCTCGCCGTACAGTCGCGCGCCAACAAGCTGACGGGCCCGATCCTGTGCCTCGTCGGCCCTCCCGGCGTCGGCAAGACCTCGCTCGGCAAGTCGATCGCGAAGGCGACGGGGCGCGAATTCGTGCGCGTCTCGCTCGGTGGCGTGCGCGACGAGGCCGAGATCCGCGGGCACCGCCGCACCTATATCGGCTCGATGCCCGGCAAGATCATCCAGTCGATGCGGAAGGCGAAGTCGTCCAATCCGCTGTTCCTGCTGGACGAGATCGACAAGATGGGCGCCGATTTCCGCGGCGATCCGTCCTCGGCGCTGCTCGAGGTCCTCGACCCCGAGCAGAACGCGACCTTCAACGACCACTATCTCGAGGTTGACTACGATCTGTCCAACGTGATGTTCATCACGACCGCGAATACGCTCAATATTCCGGGACCACTGATGGACCGCATGGAGATCATCCGGATCGCGGGCTACACCGAGAACGAGAAGGTCGAGATCGCGCGCAAGCACTTGATCCCGACCGCGGTGTCCAAGCACGGCCTGGACTCCAAGGAGTTCTCGATCGACGACGACGCGCTGCTGCTTCTGATCCGCCGCTACACCCGCGAAGCGGGCGTGCGCAATTTGGAGCGTGAGCTCTCCACACTCGCCCGCAAGGCGGTGAAGGAGCTGATGATCTCCAAGAAGAAGTCGGTCAAGATCACCGAGAAGACTCTCGAAGAGCTTCTGGGCGTGCCGAAGTACCGCTACGGTGAGATCGAGAGCGAGCCGCAGGTCGGCATCGTCACCGGCCTTGCCTGGACCGATGTCGGCGGCGAGTTGCTGACGATCGAAGGCGTCATGATGCCCGGCAAGGGCAAGATGACGGTCACGGGCAATCTGCGTGACGTGATGAAGGAATCGATCTCGGCGGCGGCGTCCTATGTCCGCTCGCGCGCGATCGTCTACGGCATCGAGCCGCCGCTGTTCGACCGGCGCGACATCCACGTGCACGTGCCGGAAGGCGCGACGCCGAAGGACGGTCCGTCGGCGGGCGTGGCGATGGCCACCGCGATCATCTCGGTCATGACCGGCATCCCGGTCCGCCACGATGTCGCGATGACCGGCGAAATCACGCTGCGCGGCCGCGTGCTGCCGATCGGCGGCCTGAAGGAGAAGCTGCTGGCTGCTGCCCGCGGCGGCATCAAGACGGTGCTGATTCCTGAGGACAACGCCAAGGATCTCACGGAGATTTCCGATGCGATCAAGGGCGGCATGGAGATCATCCCGGTCTCGCGCCTCGACGACGTCGTCGCCAAGGCGCTGGTCAAGAAGCCAGTGCCGATCGTCTGGGAAGAGGACACCAAGGTGACGGTGAAGCCGGACGGCGACGAAGCCGCCGGCGGCCTGACCGCTCACTGAGATCGCAGCTCGAAAAAGATGATAAAACGGCGCCTTCGGGCGCCGTTTTTTTGTGGGGCATTTTGTTTTGGGCAGCGGATGACGACAATGCACATCGACGGGCAATGCCATTGCGGCGAGATTACCTTTGAAGCCGAGATCGACCCGGAGACGGTGTCGGTCTGCCACTGCACCGATTGCCAGACACTGACCGGCTCGCCCTTCCGGGTGACGGCCGTCTGTTCGGGCGCCGAAGTCCGCCTGACTGCCGGCACGCCCAGGATCTACGGCAAGCGCGGCGACAACGGCCGGATGCGCTTCCAGCACTTTTGCGCCGACTGCGGTTCCCCGCTGTTCACGAGCGGCGACGGCGACCAGGAGGACGATTGGGGCATCCGCTGGGGCAGCATCCGCCAGCGCGACAAATTGCGGCCCGTCAGGCAGATCTGGTGCCAGTCGGCGGCGGTGTGGATCGACGCGGTGCCGCTGCTGCCGGGCCGGCCACAGGATTGAGGCCCTGGAATTGGCGTTCCGCGCTTGCCCGTTCGGGGCCGGTAGGGATAAAGAAGCGGCGAGGGGCGGTTAGCTCAGCTGGTTAGAGCATCTCGTTTACACCGAGAGGGTCGGGAGTTCGAATCTCTCACCGCCCACCAGCCTTTGCTCGCTTCGCGAGCTTCGGCTCGGCGAGCCAGCCTCACACGTTATTGGCGCGAAGCGAACGAAGGCTGCCGCGCCGAAGCCGATAGGCGCAGGCGGGCGATACCGAGCCACAGAGGCCCTGATGCAACAACCAAGCGGACACGAGCAGAACGCCGATCAGATCGCCTACTGGAATGGCCCCAGCGGGCAGCGCTGGGCCGATCGCCATGCGGCGCAGGAGAGCCTGCTGGGACCCATTGCCGACGTGCTGATCGCCCGCGCCAGGCCGAAGCCGGGCGAGCGCGTCCTCGACATCGGCTGTGGCTCCGGTGCGACGACGTTCGCGTTCGCGAAGGCTGTCGCGCCTGATGGCTTTGCGCTCGGGCTCGACGTCTCCGAGCCGATGCTGTCGCAGGCGCGCGCGTTTGCGCCAAAAGGCCTGCCGCTCGATTTCGTGCTGGCCGATGCGACGGTGCATCCGTTCGAGCCGGCGAGCTTTGACCTGCTGGCCTCGCGGTTCGGCGTGATGTTCTTCGCCGATCCCATCGCGTCTTTCACCAATCTCCGCCGCGCGCTGAAGCCGACGGGACGGTTGGCGTTTGCCTGCTGGCGCGAGCCGAAGGAAAATCCGTGGATGATGGCGCCGCTTATGGCGGTCTACAAGCACGTTCCCAAGATGCCGCCGGTCGGGCCGGAGGAGCCGGGCCCGTTCGCCTTCGCCTCCGAAGAGCGCGTGACGCGCATCCTGAAAGGCGCGGGCTTCGTCGACGTCGCGATGGAGCCGCACAATCTCGCGATGGACGTCGCGATTGGCGGCGGGCTCGATGCCGCGGTCGAAGGCTCGCTCCAGATCGGCCCGGCGAGCCGCGCGCTGCAAGGGCATCCGCCGGAGACCTATGCCGCGGCAAAAGCCTCGATCCGCGAGACGCTCGCGCCGTTCCTGAAGGGTCAGAGCGTGGCGCTCCAGGGCGCGATCTGGATCGTGACGGCGAAGGCGGCGTAGGCGTCGCTCTGTCCTCATCATTGCGAGCGCAGCGAAGCAATCCAGACCGTTCTCCGCGGAGGCAGTCTGGATTGCTTCGTCGCTTCGCTCCTCGCAATGACGATGGGGACGCAGCAACGCAACTACCTCACACCACGTCATCCGGCGCCAGCGCGCAGCCATTGTCCGGATGCGTCTCGATCTGAAGCGTGGTGTGGCCGATGCGGTGGGAGCGCTTCAGCATCTGCGCCGTCTCCATCAGGAAGGCATCGCCGGCGCCGGTGGGCATGACGAGGTGGCAGGTCAGCGCCGTCTCGGTGGTCGAGATCGGCCAGACGTGGAGATCGTGGATCGCAGTGACGCCGGGCCGCTCCAGCAGAAGGATCTTGATCGCGGCAATGTCGGTGCCCCTGGGCGCCGCCGCCATCGACATGTCGATGGAGCCACGGAGCAGGCTGGTGGTGCTCCAGAGGATGGTGGCGCAGATGACGAGGCTGGTGACGGGATCGAGCCAGAGCCAGCCGGTCCAGATGATCAGCGCCGCCGAGATGACGACGCCGAGCGAGACCGCGGCGTCGGCCGCCATGTGCAGATAGGCGCCTTCGATGTTGATGTCGTCCTTGCGACCGCGCGCGAACAACATGGCGGTAAAACCGTTGATGAGGATGCCGATGCCGGCGACCACCATCACGGTGATGCCGGCGACCGGCTCCGGCTCCCGCAGGCGCAAAATCGCTTCCCAGCCGATCGCGCCGGTTGCGACCAGCAGGAACACCGCGTTCGCCAGCGCCGCCAGGATGGTGGAGGCGCGCAGGCCATAGGTGAAGCGGCCGCTGGGCGCGCGCCGCGCCGCGATCGACGCGCACCAGGCCACGACCAAGCCGAGCACGTCGGAAAGATTATGGCCGGCGTCCGCAAGCAGAGCCGTGGAGTTGCCGATATAGCCGTAGACGGCCTCCGCCAAGACCAGCGCGGTGTTGAGCGAGATGCCGATCGCGAATGCCTTGCCGAAACTGGCGGGCGCATGGGCATGGGCGTGGCCACCATGATCGTGATCGTGGCTATGATCATCGTGATGATGGCCGTGATGGCCGTGATGGTCGTGGCTGCCCACCTCTACCGCTCCCCGGACGCTGCCAAATCAGGCGCTATTGTAGGCGTTTCGGCAGCCCCGTCACGGCGGAACAGCACGTAGAGCGCCGGCAGCACCAGCAGCGTCAGCACGGTCGAGGAGATGATACCGCCGATCACCACGGTCGCAAGCGGCCGCTGCACCTCGGCACCGGCCCCGGTGGCAAGGGCCATCGGCACGAAGCCGAGGGACGCGACGAGGGCCGTCATCAGCACCGGACGCAGGCGTGTCAGCGCGCCCTCGCGCACCGCGTCGGCAACGGGGTGGCCCTCGCTGCGCAGCCGCTCGATGAAGGCGATGATGACGAGCCCGTTGAGGACGGCGACGCCCGACAGTGCGATGAAGCCGACGCCGGCGCTGATCGACAGCGGAATACCGCGCAGCAGCAGCGCCATGACGCCGCCGGTCAGTGCCAGCGGCACGCCGGAGAACACGAGGGCCGCATCAGCCGCCGATCCCATGCCCATGAACAGCAGCAGGAAGACCAGCAGCAACGCCAACGGCACCACGAGCGTCAGCCGCTTGGTGGCGGAGACCAGCTGCTCGAACTGTCCGCCCCAGCCGATCCAGTAGCCCGGCGGCAGCTTGACCTTCTCCGCGACGGCCGCCTCCGCCTCGGTGACGAAGGAGCCGAGATCGCGCGCGCGGACATTGGCGGTGACCACGATGCGCCGCTTGCCGTTCTCGCGGCTGATCTGGTTGGGGCCGGGCGTCGCATCGACGGTGGCAACCGACGACAGCGGCACATAGCGCATCTGGGCGAGGGGGGAGCCGGGCAGTGCCGTCCGGATCGGCGCACCGATTGTCGCATCCTCACCCGGCGGCAGCGGGATCGGGATTGCCCTGATGGCTTCGAGATTGCCGCGCAGATGTTCCGGCAGGCGCACGACGATGTCGAAGCGGCGGTCGCCCTCGAACAGCTTGCCGGCCGACTTGCCGCCGACCGCGATCTCGACGATGCCCTGCACCTCGCTGATGCTGAGCCCATACCGGGCGAGCGCCTGGCGGTCGAGGCGGACGGTGAGGATCGGCAGGCCCGAGACCTGCTCGATCTTGACGTCGCTGGCGCCGCGGATGCCGCGGATCGCGGCTTCGACCTGTTTTGCCGCGCCTTGCAGGATGTCGAGGTCGTCGCCGAAGATCTTGACGCCGACGTCGCTTCGCACGCCGGAGATCAACTCGTTGACGCGGAACTGGATCGGCTGGGAGATTTCATAGGCGCTGCCGGGGATGTCGTCGGCGGCACGGGCGATGGCCTCGATCACCTCGGCCTTGGAGCTGCCAGGGTCGGGCCATTCGGCGCGCGGCTTCAGCATGATGTAGCCGTCGGTCTGTGCCGGCGACATCGGGTCGGTTGCGATCTCGGCGGTGCCGATGCGGGTGAAGAACTCCTTCACCTCCGGAATCTGCTTGACGCGCTTTTCCAGCGCCTTTTGCAGGTCCAGCGACTGGGTCAGGCTGGTGCCGGGAATCCGGATCGAGGCCAGCGCGACGTCGCCTTCGTCCAGGCTCGGGATGAACTCGCCGCCCATGCGCGCGGCGGCAACGCAGCTTGCGACCACGATGATGGCGGCCATGATTGCGACGCCAAGGCGATGGTCGATCGCCAGCCGGAGCACGGGGAGATAGGCGCGCTTCGCCAGCCGCATGAACAGGTTTTCGTGTTCGGACACCTTGCCGGTGACGAAGATGGCAACCGCCGCCGGCACGAAGGTGATGGAGAACAGCACCGCGGCACCCAGCGCCATCAGCACCGTCAGGGCCATCGGCGTGAACATCTTGCCCTCGACGCCGGTCAGCGTCAGCACCGGCAGGTAGACCACTGCGATGATCAGCGTTCCGAACAGGCTCGGCTTGATCACCTCGCTCGACCCACTCCGGATCGCGCGCAGCCGTTCGGAGATCGTGAGCAGGCCGCCTTTCTCGCGCTGGACCTCGGCCAGCATGCGCAGGCAGTTCTCGACGATGATCACGGCGCCGTCGACGATGATGCCGAAATCGATTGCACCCAGGCTCATCA
The DNA here is from genome assembly GCF_023073215.1 of Bradyrhizobium sp. 35. NCBI lineage: Bacteria > Pseudomonadati > Pseudomonadota > Alphaproteobacteria > Hyphomicrobiales > Nitrobacteraceae > Bradyrhizobium > Bradyrhizobium sp. 35. The sequence continues at coordinate 92,565 of NZ_JADPJC010000168.1, read as the reverse complement.
GGTTCGCGCTGACCTTGGTCTCGACCATGCCGGTGACCGTCATGGCCATGGACAGCGGAATGACGCAAGCCACCACCAGCGCGGCGCGGATGTTGCCGAGGATCAGGAACAGCACGGCCACGACCAGGGCCGCGCCTTCCAGCAGATTGCTCTCGACGGTGCGGATGGTGGCTTCGACCAGATCGGTGCGGTCGTAGACGGTCCGCGTCACGACGCCGTCGGGCAGCGATTTGGCGATATCCTCCAGCCGGGCCGCGACACGGCGCGCCACGGTGCGGCTGTTCTCGCCGATCAAAAGCATGGCGGTGCCGAGCACGGTTTCCTCGCCATCGCGCGTTGCGGCTCCCGTGCGCAAATCGCGGCCTTCGGTGACGGTCGCGATATCCCTGATCCTGACGGGATTGCCGCCGCGCGAGCCGATGACGATGTCCCTGATTTCGCCGACATTGCCGACCTGGCCCGGCGAGCGAACCAGATATTGCTCGCCGTTGCGCTCGATATAGCCGGCGCCGACATCGGCATTGTTGGCGGCGAGCGCCGTCATGACGTCGCGAAAGCCGAGCCGGTAGGCCATCAGCTTGCCGGGATCGGGGAGCACATGGAATTGCCGCTCGAAGCCGCCGATGGTGTTGACCTCGATCACCCCCGGCACGTTGCGAAGCTGCGGCTTGATGATCCAGTCCTGCACGGTGCGCAAGTCGGTCAGCGAATAGTCGTGGCCGCCTTGCGTCTTCGCGCCCGCCTTGGCCTCGACGGTGTACATGAAGATTTCGCCGAGCCCGGTCGAGACCGGTCCCATCGCGACCTCGACGCCGGCCGGAAGCTGGTCCTTCACCTGCTGGATCCGTTCGCCGACGAGCTGGCGGGCAAAATAGATGTCGGTGCCGTCCTTGAAGACGACGGTCACCTGACTCAGGCCGTAGCGCGACAGCGAGCGCGTGTAGTCGAGCTTGGGCAGCCCGCCCATCGCGGTCTCGACCGGGAAGGTGATGCGCTGCTCGGTTTCCAGCGGCGAATAGCCGGGGGCGCGGGTGTTGATCTGGACCTGGACGTTGGTGATGTCAGGCACGGCGTCGATCGGAAGGCGTTGGAAATTCCACGCTCCGAAAGCGACGGCGCCGAGCGCGAGCAGCAGGACCAGCCAGCGCTGCTGCAGCGAGACCGCGATGAGACGCTCAATCATGCTCGGCCTCGCCCTTGCCCATCTCCGCCTTCACGACGAAGCTGTTTTCCGCGACGTAATGCTCGCCGGCCGATAGACCGGCCTTGATCTCGACATGGCGCGGGTCGGAATCGCCAAGCTCCACCGGGCGCGCCTCGATCTTGTCGCCGTCCTCACGAACGAACACGATAGTCCTGTTCTCCAGCGTCTGGATCGCGCTTTTGCGCACCGCGACCGCGACGTTGCGGGCGGCGAGGATCAGCCGTGCCGTGACAAACAGGCCGGGACGCAAGCGCCCGTCCCGATTTGGCAGCACCACGCGCGCCAGCGCCGTCTGGGTCTCGCTCGAGCCGATCGGGGCCATGTAGGCGATCGTGCCCTTGATCTCGCCGCGGCCGTCGTCGGGATCGATCAGCACCTCGTCGTTGAGACGAACGCGCCGCAGATCCTGGCGATAGATCGACAGATCGACCCAGATAGTGGAGAGGTCGGCGACGACGAAGGCGGGCTTCTGCTCGGAGGCGTATTCGCCGAGCGAAATCTGCCGCTCGATGACGGTGCCGGCAAGCGGCGCCTTGAGCTCGTAGACGGTGAGACTCTGGTTGCTCTCGACCGCGGCGAGCAGATCGTCCTTGCCGACCTCGTCGCCGATGCGCTTCTGGATCGATTTGGCAACGCCGGGAAAGCGCGGCGTCACCTGCACCACGGCTTCCTGGTTGGCGCGCAGGATGCCGTTGAAGGCGAGCGTGTCGGTCAGCGTGACGCTCCCGGCTTCCGCCAGCGTCACGCCGGCGGCGGCAAGCTTGACGTCGGAGATGCGGATCCGGTCGGCACCGTGCTCGTCCTGCTCGACATGGTCGTTCGGCTTCTCCGGCTTCTTGTCCGCGGCGTGTTCGGCATGCTCGACCCTGGCCGGGCCGAGCAGGGAATAGCCGTAAGCGCCAAGTGCGACGCCAAGTGCGGCGGCAACGAATGCGACGAGGATGGTGGAGGACGTCTTCATCGTGCGCTCTCCCGCGCCAGCGTAAAGGGATTGCCGACGAGCCCTTCGATGGTCGCCACCCCCGCGTGGAAATTCTGCAGCGCCTCCTGCTCGCGCAGCCGCGCCTGGGTGACGCTGGCCTGGGCATCGAGCACTTCGAGCAGGCTGAAGCGGCCCTGGCCGTAGCCTTGCGCGATGGCGTCCGAGGCTTCGGTGGCCTTGGGAATGGCGCTCTCGCGCAGCACCGCGAGCTCGCGCAGCGAGCCCTGCAGCGAGTCGTAGGCGCGGCCGGCGACCACGATCAGCGTGTTGCGGTTGGCCTCGCGCTCGGCCTTGGTCTTGGCGAGGCTTTCCTGGGCCGAAAGGATATTGCCCTGGTTCTGGTCGAACACGGGGATCGGCACCGAGACGGTGAGGCGCGCCGCGTCGTCATTGGTCTCGTTGAAATGGCGCCAGCCGGCGGCGATCCGCACGTCGGGATAGGGCCTTAGCCGCGCCAGCAACAGCTCGGCGTTGCGCTGGGCATAGATCGCGGTCCAGCGCACCAGCTGCGGATTGGCATCGATCGCGGCGACGACCGACTGGAACGTCGGCGGCCGGCCCATGGTGTCGAGCCGTCCGGAGACCTCGCCGAATTTCGGTGCCGCGTCGCCCATCAAGACCGCAAGCTCGCGCCGGGCGCTGGCCAGCGTCGCCTTGAAGCGCTCGCGGTCGGCCTTCACCAGTGCGGACGCCACCTCCGCACGGCCGGTCTCGGCCGGCGAGGAGGCGCCGGCCTCGACGCGTCGGCGCAAAAGCGGCGTCAGCCGGTCGATGGCGGTGATCTGCTCGTCGAGGATCTGGATGCGCCGCTGTGCGCCGAGCACGCTGAGGAAGGCGATCGCGGTCTCCGACAGCACCTCCAGCCTGACGGCTTTGCGCTGGATCGCGGCGACCTCGATGCCGGCGACGCCAGCTGCAATCCGCGCGTCGCGCTTGCCGAACAGCTCGAAGGCCTGGCTGATCTGGAGCGTGGTCTCGGCCGATCGTGTGCCGCGATAGATGCCGGACCCGAACGAATTGTCCTGTTCGTAGGTCAGTTCCGGATTGAGAAGCGCACCTGCCTGGATGCGCTGGCCCGTGGCGATGCCGACATCGCGCTCCGCCGCGGTCAGCCGCGGGCTCGCGGCCAGCGCGCGCGAAAGCGCGCTCCGCATCGTCAGAGTCTGGGCGTGAGATGGCGCAAGCGCCGATCCGGCAATCAGACACGCTGCCGCGCACGCCAGGCGCGCGGCCATTCCCCTGAAAAACATGAAACCGACCTGTGAGGATGAACCGAATGGACGCTCGTGGCGCCCGACCAATCCGTTCAGGCCATATGTTTGGGAGGCGGGGAGTCGGTGTCGGGAACAATGCCGGCGAGCCGGGGTGCGCGTTGCGGGCGCGATGCGGACACGAGCCCGATCGATCCGGCCGGTGGCGTCGGCTGCGCCACCGTCACCGAGAAGCAGCCATGGCAATGATGCCCGCCGATGGCCTTGTGGTCGTTGTGATCCGCCGAGCCGTCAAGCACCGCGCTGATCTCCGAGCCGCCACCGGGCGTGGTGACGTCGATGTCGTGCAGGCCATGCAGCGCTCCCGCGAGCAGGTAGACGACCGCGATCAGCACAGACAGCAGCCCGCGCCAGTTGCGCGGCCGGCATGATCCTGAGGGCTGGCGGTTCGCGAGCACGACGTCACTCTGGTTGCGGTCTGCGCCCGGCCTAGCATGGCGTTGGGAACAGTGTCGACCCGCAACATTGTTACGTTCCGGGAACAATTGCCGCAGCGCTCGCGAAGACGGCAGCTCTTCTCATTGGCGTGTGATCAAGCTCAGCCGAGCATCGGCTGCCGCTCCGCGTGCAACGTTCGGCATATCGCCGCCTTCGACCGTGACGACGGCGCGGCAGCCCGCTTCCATGGCCCGTTCCAGCCATTTGATGGCTTCATCGATCCACTGGTCGTGGTGCTCGGGATCGGCGATCGCCTTTTCCCGGAATGCATCTGCCTGATGAAGGCACGCGGTTCTGCGATCCACGCGGCTCTCCCGATCCGGAGGTTCCCGCCCCGAGCGCATCCTTGATGATCCGAGAGCCGGCGTCGTTAACATAGGACAGGAACCGGCGCACAAAAAGAAAGCCCCAGCCGGGACTTACCGGCTGAGGCTTTCGTGCTCACAAACTTCATCCTTGGGACTTGGACAGATAATCCGCATCGCGCGGGTTCGTTCCCGCTGGCTCGGTCCAATTTGGAACGTTCCTTGTTCATTGTGATTAGCGACGAGGAGAAATTGAGGAGGACGGACCATGGACGGATTGATTTATCTCATCGGCTTGATCGTGGTGGTCATGGCGATCTTGTCGTTCTTCGGCTTGCGCTGAGAGAGCGGCGATGACCATGGAAACTCTCATACGGGAAGACATCGTGGAAGGCGGCGGCGTCGCTGCCGATGAAAGGCGCATCATCCAGTGGAGCTCGGTGATCGCAGGCGCTTTGGCTGCCGGCGCAATGTCGTTCATCCTGGTCGGCTTTGGAGTCGCCGTCGGCCTGGGCGTCAGTTCAGCCTCGCCGACATGGCGCGATGCATCGGCGGCGCTGGCTTTGCTGTCGGGGCTGTATCTGATCATCCAGGCGATTATCAGCTTCGGCTTCGGCGGCTATATCGCCGGCCGGACGACGCGACCAGCCCCGGCGGTCACAACGATCGAAGACGAGGGCGAACGGCGGGACGGGCTGCATGGCCTGATGTCCTGGGCGCTCGCCGTGCTGCTTGGTGCCGCTCTGCTCGCGATGCTCGGCGCAGCTGCGATTGACCGCTCGCCGATGCGCAGTTCGGCGAGCAGTACCTCCGCCGCCGAGCCTCTGTTGAGCTACGAGCTGGATAAGCTGTTTCGCGCAGCGCGGCGGCCCCCCAACACCGACCTCAGGGAACCTCGTGCCGAAGCGGGACGCATCCTGATGACGGCGTCGAGCCACAGCGGCGTCAGCACCGATGACCGGGCCTACCTCGTGCAGCAGGTGGCCGCGTTGACGGGACTTGCAGCACCCGACTCGGAGCGACGGGTCGACACGCTGATCGCGGATTCAAGGACGGCCATCAATCGGGCGCGGCGTAACTCCATCATCGTCGCCTTCTCCGTTGCGGCAGCAACCCTGATCGGCGCTGCGGTGGCCTGGGCTGCGGCTGTTGCCGGTGGCCGGCATCGCGACGGCGCGCCGCTCCCGAACTGGATGGCGAGCTCCAACCGCTTCCATCGCTCTCCGCGTGCGATGCGGGTGCCGTAACGTGCAGGACGATGGCCGGGAGCGATCCCGGCCATATTGCCTTTTGACGAGAGGCCTAAGCCTTCTCCTCCCAGATCATGGCGAGATGGACGATCGTCTGCACCGCCTTCTCCATGTCCTGCCGGCTGACCCATTCGAGCCGGGAGTGAAATGCGTGCTCGCCGGCGAAGATGTTGGGGCAGGGCAGTCCCATGAAGGACAGGCGGGAGCCGTCGGTGCCGCCGCGGATCGCGGTGCGCATCGGGCGCAGGCCGGCGCGGCGGATCGCTTCGATGGCGTATTCAAGAATGTGCGGGTGGCGATCGATAACCTGCTTCATGTTGCGGTACTGCTCCCGCACCTCGAATGTGTAAGTCGAGCGCGGAAAATCCTTCATCACGTCCTTGACGATGTTCTCGAGCAGGATCTCCTTCTCCTTCAGCCCTTCCTCGGTGAAGTCGCGCACAATGAAGGAGAGCGTAGCCTGCTCCAGCGCACCCTCGATCCCGATCGGATGCAGAAAACCCTGCTTGCCTGATGTCGTCTCGGGCGAGCAGCCTTCCCGGGGCAGACGCTCGACGATGGCGGCGGCGATCTTGATGGCGTGCTCCATCTTGCCCTTGGCATAGCCGGGATGGGCGCTGACGCCGTTGATGGTGATGGTGGCGCCGTCCGCCGAGAAGGTCTCGTCCTCGACGCTACCCGCGCTCTCGCCGTCCATGGTGTAGCCGAAATCAGCGCCGAGCTTCTTGATGTCGACATTGTCGACGCCGCGGCCGATCTCCTCGTCCGGCGTGAACAGGATCTTGATGGTGCCGTGCTTCACTTGCGGGTTGTTGATGAAGAAATGCGCGGCATCCATGATCTCAGCCACGCCGGCCTTGTTGTCGGCACCGAGCAGCGTGGTGCCGTCGGTGGTGATGATGTCGTTGCCGATCTGGTTCTTCAGCGCCGGATGCTCGGCGAAGCGGATCACCTGGCTGGTATCGCCCGGCAGCGTGATGTCGCCGCCGCGATAGTTCTTCACCATCTGCGGCTTGACGTCGTTGCCGGTGACGTCGGGCGAAGTGTCCATGTGCGAGCAGAAGCAGATCACGGGCACCTTCTTGGTCGTGTTCGCCGGGATCGTTCCATAGACGTAGCCGTAATCATCGAGATGAGCGTCCTCGACGCCCATCTCCCTGAGCTCGGCGGCGAGCACACGGCCGAGATCTTTCTGTTTCTCGGTCGATGGCGAGGCCGGGGATTCCGGATCGGATTGGGTGTCGATGGTGACGTAGCGCAGGAAGCGCTCGGTCACGGTATGCGAAAAGGTGAGGGAGGACATTTCTGGTCAAACCGCCGGGTCAGGGGAGAGAGGCGGTATACCAGAAAAGCAGGGTGCGGTGAGGCCGGAGGAGGCTGATCAGGCTTAACGAAACGTGAGTGGTCAGATCGCCTCTTTTAGTTCCTTGACGGGGCGGAAGGCGACCTTCTTGGTGGCTTTGATGTGGATCGGCTCGCCCGTGGCGGGATTGCGGCCGGTGCGGGCGGCGCGCTTGCGGACCTGGAGGATGCCAAGGCCGACGATGCGGACGCGGTCGCCCTTCTTCAGGTGCTTGGTGATGAGTTCGACCATGTCGGTCAGAACGGCCTCGGCGCGCTTCTTCGACAGGTCCTGGCTCTCCGCAATGTCGGCGGCGAGGTGCTTGAGCGTGATGGTGGCGGGCGCGGCAGGCTTCTTCGTGGAATCCTTCTTAGCCATATCTGGCCTCCTCAATCACAGGGGCCCCGGAAAAGGCGGTAAAGGGTGGGGATCCCTCCAAGTCCTGCAAGGCCTAGACGATTCGGGCTTCGGCTGACTATGGCGCAAGTTCTCGACGGATGCCGGCGATCGCCGTCACAGCCGCGAAAGGCGTGTAGAAGTTTGTTCTAAGGCTATGAAGGAATTGCCAAAATGGCGCGAGAGACGGGGCTCGAACCCGCGACCTCCGGCGTGACAGGCCGGCGCTCTAACCAACTGAGCTACTCCCGCGTGGTTCGCTGACAGCGCGCGGAACGAGGGGGGACTTAAAGGCGGGGCTGGGTGAAGTCAAGGATGTTGCGCTTCACCGGCACATCCCGGCTAAGCATTGCTCTGGAAAACGAAAAAGGCGGCCAGGCGGCGGCCTCTGTCAGCCCCGAGCGGGGCGGTGTCAGCGGATCTCCGACGTCCCTGCGCTCGTCACCACCACCGGCTTCCCGGCCTTGATCACATGGGCGGACTGGGCGGTCTGGCTGTAATCGGCATTGGTGCGGGCTGCGATCCCGAAGCCGGCCACTGTAATTCCGGCCACCAGCGCCACCACCACGATCTTCAGATGGGTCGCACGATCAGCAGAGTGGATAGAGTGGTTCATCTGAGCCTCCCGACGGGCTTTGCCGCCGTCTATGGCTCGTCTTGTAAAGACCGTCTGTTTCCGGATGGTTTCGCGGGTTCCGCAAAATGGTTTCATTAATGCGCCCGGTTGGTTTCGCCGGGCTTGCGGCCTGTACCGGCGTCAGGCGGCCGCCCGGCCGATATCGTCCCGGATCGAGCGCGCCGCCCAGACGAACAGGAGTGCCCCCAGCGTGGTCGTGACCGCCGCCGAGAGCAGGGAATAGCGCACCGCGTCGGCGCCGTAAGCGCCCTTCAGGGCATCGTTGACCACGCCCACGGCGAGCGGGCCGAGGCCCTGGCCGAAGCAGGTGGCAGTGAGCGCGATCAGGGCGGAGGCCAGCGCCCGCATGCTCGGCTTGGCGACCGTCTGCGCGATCGCGAAGATCGGTCCGAGATGGAAGCCGACCAGGAACGAGGTCAGCGCCAGCGTGGCCACCATCAGCGCAAAGTCCTGCGTCAGCATGCACAGCGCGAACACCGGGCCGGCAAGGCCCGAGGTGATGGCGGGCGCCCACAGCTTCCAGCGGTCGTCGCGGCGGCTGATCTGCGCCACCACGAAGCCGCCGAGCAGGGTGCCGGCCATGCCGGCGAGCCCCTTGAAGGTGCCGGCATAGGTGCCGATCTCGGCGCTCGACAGATGGTGCACGCGCGCCAGGAACGGCGGGATCCAGGCCGCGGTCGCATAGTTCGTGTAAGTCGTGAGACAGAAGCCGATCAGCACGATGATGAAGCTTCGCTGCGAGGCCAGGAAGCGCAGCGTCGGCCCGAGCGGCTCGGGCACGAAATTCTCCTGCATGGCGCCGCGCTTCGGCTCGGAGATCGTCAGCCACAGGACAATAGCAAGCAGGATGCCGGGCAGGCCCGCAACGTAGAACGCCATCCGCCAGCCATAGTGCTGGTTGACGTACCCGCCCACGAAATAGCCGAGGAATACGCCGAGATAGGTGCCGACGGCGTAGATGCCGAGCGCGCGCGGACGCTCGTTCTTGGCGAAGAGGTCGGCGACGATCGATTGCGAGGCGGGCGAGCCCGCGGACTCGCCGATGCCGACGCCGATCCTCGCCAGCGCCAGCGAAGTGACGCTCGAAGCGGCGCCGCACAATGCCGTCATCGCGCTCCAGAACGCGAAGGCGGCGGCGACGATGTTGCGCCGGTTGAGCCGGTCGGCGACGCGCGCGATGGGGATGCCGAGCAGGGAGTAGAACAGCGCGAAGCCGAAGCCCGCGAGCAGGCCCATCATGGTATCGCTGAGCTGAAACTCCTTCTTGATCGGCTCGATCAGCACGTTGAAGATCGTGCGGTCGAGGAAGTTCAGCGCGTAGATGATCGTGAGCAGGCCTAGCACGTAATAGCGCCGCGCCGAGGGTTTTGCCGTCGCGGCCGTTTGCACCGACATTTGTGACGTCACATCGACCATCGCTTCCCCCAATTAGTCTTTGTTATCGTTGTCGGTCCAGCCCTGATTGGGGCTGGCAGGTCAGCCTTCGCGGATGTAATTCCCCGCTTCGAATTCGACGGGAGGCGCGCTTGCATCGAACGAGATTCCGATCGGATCGCGGCCTGCTTCCATCGCCTCGAGCTGGTCGCTCAGCATGCGTCGGATCATGAGGATGCCGCGGTCGCTCTGGCCGAAATGCTCCTCGGAATGGATGGTCTGCGGTCCTTGGCCGACCTGGGCTTCGTAATCGCCCGGAAATCGCTGATGTTCTTCTTCGGTCATGTCCCACCAGAATTTGCCGTTGAATTTCGAGCGCATGCGACCGATGTCGCCGGCGTTCTTGACGCGGCCGGCGACGTAGATGCGGAACGAGGTGTCGTCGATCGGCAGCGTCCAGCCGATCGACTCGACGCGGGCGAATTGCGCCACGCGCGGGTTTGGCACAACGCGCAAGGTGGGGAGCGCCGCCTCGGTGACGCGGTAAAACACCTTGCCGTCATCCTGCTTGCGGATCGAGCGCACGGCGATCCCGCGCGGCGTCTTGTCGAACGTCACCTCCGGCATCGATGCCATCATGTTGGTGAATTGCGGACCCGAGAACGAGCCGTGCAGCACCGGCACGTGGTAGGGATCGACCACGTTCTCGAAATGCTGGAGCCAGTTGCAGGGGATGATCGCGGGACCACCGCCGCCGATCGAGGAATCGTCGGCGTCGACGAACTCGCCGTCGTCCATGGTCTCCAGGCACTCATAGGCCGGCAGCACCGGGCGTTTCTCGGCGGGGCCCAGATAGGCGAAGATGAGCCCGTAGCGCTCCTCGACCGGATACCAGGGCTGGCGCACCTTGTCCTTGAACTGGCCGCCATCGGGCTCGCAGGGCTGCTCCAGGCAATGGCCCTCGGTGTCGAACTTCCAGCCGTGATAACAGCAGCGGATGCCGTCCTCCTCGACCTTGCCATAATAGAGCGTGGTGCCGCGGTGGCAGCAGCGGGCGTGCAGCAGGCCGGCGCGGCCGTGCTTGTCGCGGAACAGCACCAGATCCTCGCCGAGCGCGCGGACCTTCTTCGGAGTGTCGGTTGCGTCTCTGATGAGCCCGACCGGATGCCAGTAGCGGCGGAGCAGTTCGCCCATCGGCGTGCCGCGCATGACCGAGGTGAGCTCGGTGCGGGTGTGCGCCGGCTTCATCGCATAGGCCGTTCCGAGATCGCGATCCCGCTGCGTGATGGTCATGCTGGTCCTCCCGCAATCGGCCGTACCGGCCGGGCTTTTTTGATGCCTTGTACCAAGTGAAGATTAGATCGATGACAATGTCAACGATTTCCAAATGCCTCTTAATCGCATTCGGATCAGGCTGGGGAGGTCGCGCTACCAAGACTTGGCACGCCGCGGCTTTCTTGGCAGAGGTGGACCATGAGCCAGACATCAGGCAGGGACGGGCGCACATCGTCCGATGCGGACGAAAGTCAGTCGCTGGCGCCGATCACCGTCATGCTGTCGTCGCGGCTGATGGTGCTGGCCAATTTGCTCAAGCGCGGCGCCATCCTGCGCTACAAGCGTCTCGCCGGATTGTCATCGGTCGAGTTCGGCCTGGTCGCCTCGCTTGGCCGGCGGCCGCCGATGAGCGTGGCGCGGCTCGCGGAAGCCGTCGGCCAGGACAAGGGGCAGATCAGCCGCGCGCTTGCGGAACTCGTGTCGCGCAAGCTGATCGCGAAATCGGCGAACCCGAAGGATAGCCGCGAGGTGCTGGTCTCGCTGACCGCAACGGGCCTCGCGGCGCACGATGCGATCGTCGCCGGTGCGCAGGAGCGCAATCGGCGTTTGCGCGAACATCTGAGCGAAGCCGAGTTCGAGACGCTGCTGCAGCAGGTCGATCAATTGACGGCAATCGCCGCCGAGATGCTTGAGAGCGAGAAGATTTCGCGCTGACGTTTCGGCAATCCGGGAACATGTTGGATCGCTTCCAAGACCGTTTTTAAGACTCCTTCTAAGAGGCTTTCAATTAGGGAATTCGCGCGCGCTGCCCTAAGCGTCACCGCAAGCGCATGCCGTCATGGGCCGACAGCATGTGCCATCAGAACACGCAGTTTTGGGGTTGCGCGTGAACAGTCTTGGAATGCTGCGGTCGGCCATGTTGGCGACCGCATCCGCTTGGGTTTTGCTGCCGCAGGCATCGCTTGCACAATCTCCTGCGCAGATTGGCGCGCAGAACATTCCGTCGGTGACCGTCACCGCGCCGGAAGCGCGCCGACGAGCCATCTCCGTGCAGCGCCGTGCGCCGCGATCGTCCCAGCAGACCGCCAACCGAAACAGGCCGCAGCCGCCGCGCAATGTCGGTTTCGTCGAGACCCCGCTCGGCCCGGTGCACGGCTACGTCGCCGGCCGCAGCTCGTCCGGCACCAAGACCAACACGCCGATCATGGAGACGCCGCAGGCGGTGTCGGTGATCGGCGCGGAGCAGATTCGCGACCAGAAGGCGAACAAGCTCGACGAGGTCCTGCGCTATACTGGTGGAGTTCGCGCCGGGACCTTCGGCGCGGACACGCGCAACGACTGGTGGCTGATCCGCGGCTTTAAGTCCGACGACGTCGGACTGTTTCTCGACGGCATGCAGCTGTTCTACACCTCCTATGCGAGCTGGAAGCTCCAGACGCCCAACATGGAGCGCGTCGAGGTGCTGCGCGGTCCATCGGCCGTGCTCTATGGCGGATCGAGCCCGAGCGGCATCGTCAACGTCATCAGCAAGATGCCGCCGGCGGAGCCCGTCCGTTTCATCGAGACCGGCGTCAACAATTTCGGCAACGCCTATGTCGGCTTCGATGTTGCCGGTCCGGTCGCAACGAGCCACGAGAACGGCAAGCTGTTCTACCGCGTCGTCGGTCAGGTCCAGAACGGCCCCACGCAGGTCAATTTCACGCCGGACAACAACTACTTCATCGCGCCGTCGGTGACCTGGAAGCCGGACGCCGACACGAGGTTCACGGTACTGGCTTCAGCTTCCCGGCAGGAAACCCGTGGCATCAACTTCCTGCCCTATGAGGGCACGGTGACCAACGCTCGGTTCGGCAAGATCCCGACCAGCTTTTTCGCTGGCGATCCCAGCGTCGACAAGTTCACGCGCGAGCAGGAGATGCTTGGCTATCAGTTCGAGCGCAATCTCACCGACGATTTGACGTTCCGGCAGAATGCGCGCTTTGCCCATGTCGATGTGACCTATCGCGGCTATGTCGGCAATAATTGGGCTGACATCAACACGGCCAGTCTCGGTCGCTATAATTGGTATGCGAAGAACACCGCCAACCAGGCCAATCTCGACAATCAGCTGGAGTACCGCTTCAACACCGGCGCGGTGCGGCATACGATGCTGTTCGGGGTCGATTTGAAGGGCTACCAGATCGACGATTATCAGGCTTTCAACTTCGGCACCGTCCCTTCGATCAACGTCTTCAATCCCGCCTACGGGTTTGACATTCCGTTGACGGGCGCACCGTTCCGCAACTTCCAGATCACGCAGAAGCAGGCCGGCACCTATCTTCAGGACCAGATGAAGCTCGGCAACTTCACGCTGGTGCTGAGCGGCCGCAACGATTGGGTCGAGACGACGCAGGCTGCCCGTGATACCGGCGCCACGCTTGCCAGCCGCGACGACAGCAGGTTCAGCGGGCGCGCCGGGCTGATCTACAATTTCGACAACGGCATCGCGCCCTATGTGTCCTACGCCACGAGCTACAATCCGATCATCGGCCTCAACGCGCAAAACCAGCTGTTCCTGCCGGAGACCGGCCAGCAGACGGAAATCGGCGTGAAGGTCGCGCCGCGGGGATTTGACGGCTACTTCACCGCTTCGGTGTTCGACTTGAAACGTCAGCATGTGGCAACGACCGATCCTGTCGTCACGACCTTGCAGAACCAGACCGGCGAGGTGACCTCGCGCGGCATCGAGCTCGAAGCGGTGGCGAACGCCACGCGTGAGCTGAAGCTGATCGGCTCGTTCACGGCCTACCATTTGTTCAACAGCAGGGATCTGGACCCGTCTTTGGTCGGCAAGACCCCGACCAACACGCCTGAGCTCCTGGTGTCCGGCTGGGCGGACTACACCTTCAAGGACGGGCCACTCGCGGGGTTCGGCTTCGGCGGCGGTCTCCGCTATATCGGTTCGTCGTGGGCGGATACCGCCAATACCCTCGAGGTTCCCGCGGTCGTGCTCGGCGATCTCGCGTTCCACTATGAATGGCAGAACTGGCGCACCGCGCTGAACGTGATCAACCTGACCGACAAGATCTACGTCGCGAGCTGCGCGGCGGCGTCATCCTGCTTCTACGGCGACCGCCGGCGCGTCACCGCCAGCGTCTCCTACAAATGGTGAGGCAAATGACGAGAACAGGCGAGGGAAGGCCATCGTGAGAGCCTGACCGGCCCGTCGCCGGCTTCCACCACGAGACCGATGAGCTCGCGGGTCATGCCCCCCGGCCCGAAGCTCATGCGAGCGCGGCGCGCGACGACCCAGCCACGTCGCCGCCGCGCTCGCCACCCATTTTCCGCTGGGGCGAAGTGGGCCTCCTGCCCGACACATTCGCCAGACGAGCCCAGGTCCGATCGTGATGCATGGCTCCCGGGTCGCTCGCCCGATAATGGGCGCGCTTGCCTCGTTATAATCTGGACTTTGCAGCGTCGCGGCCTAGATAAGGTGAGCCTTCCCAACCACGGACGTCACGGCCCAGCGCGTGTGGACTGATCGGGGCGCCCTTGCTGGGGCTGTCGATCTGCTCCATACCAGCCGCGGGGTGATTCCGGGATTTCCACCGTTCTGAGGGCGACAAAGGGCCTAAAAAGAGCGTGTCTTGCGCCCATTGGTGCACTGCGCTAAGGCTCAGAACAATTCCAAACTGGACGAATCCGTGGCTGTCCCGAGGCTGCGGGAAAAAGGGCTCGTCAATGAGCGGCATTCTGCAGAACTATCTTCCACTCGTCGTCTTCATAGGGGTAGCGGGCCTCATTGGCCTGGTGCTGCTGATCGCGCCGTTCATCGTGGCGTTCCAGCAGCCGGACCCGGAAAAGCTGTCGGCGTATGAGTGCGGTTTCAACGCCTTCGACGACGCCCGCATGAAGTTCGACGTCCGCTTCTATCTCGTCGCCATCCTCTTCATCATCTTCGACCTCGAGGTGGCGTTCCTGTTTCCCTGGGCGGTGGCGTTCGGCAAGCTTGGCGCGACCGGCTTCTGGTCCATGGTGGTGTTCCTCGCCGTGCTGACGGTCGGGTTCGCCTATGAATGGAAGAAAGGCGCACTGGAATGGGATTGACCCCTACGTCGTCCGCCGGTCCGGTTCTCGCGCCGGCCCCCAAGGGCATCCTGGACCCGTCGACCGGCAAGCCGGTCGGGGCCAATGATCCGTTCTTCCTCGAGGTCAATTCGGAACTGTCCGACAAGGGCTTCTTCGTGGCCGCGACCGACGACCTCATCACCTGGGCGCGCACCGGCTCGCTGATGTGGATGACCTTCGGTCTCGCCTGCTGCGCGGTCGAGATGATGCAGGTCTCGATGCCGCGCTACGACGTCGAGCGCTTCGGCTTCGCGCCGCGCGCTTCACCGCGTCAGTCGGACGTGATGATCGTCGCGGGGACCCTGACCAACAAGATGGCGCCTGCGTTGCGCAAGGTCTACGACCAGATGCCCGAGCCGCGCTACGTCATCTCGATGGGCTCCTGCGCCAACGGCGGCGGCTATTATCACTATTCCTACTCGGTCGTGCGCGGTTGCGACCGCATCGTGCCGATCGACATCTATGTGCCGGGCTGCCCGCCCACGGCGGAAGCGCTGCTCTACGGCGTGCTGCTGCTGCAGAAGAAGATCCGCCGCACCGGCACAATCGAACGCTAAGGTTTTACGTCATGGACGACGCCAAGCTCGACGCCCTGGGGCAGACGATCGTTAGCGCCCTTCCGGGCGCCGCCATCGGTCATTCGGTGGCCTTCAACCAACTCACGGTGGATGTCGAGGTCAGCAAAATCGTCGAGGTGGTCAAGTACCTCCGCGACGACCCGAGCTGCCGCTTCATCAACTTCACCGACATCACGGCCGCGGATTATCCGTCGCGCGAAAAACGCTTCGACGTGATCTATCACTTCCTGTCACCGACCTTGAACGCGCGGATCCGGCTCAAGGCCCAGGCGGACGAGACCACGCAGGTGCCGTCGCTGATCGAGGTGTTTCCCGGGGCCGACTGGTTCGAGCGCGAAGCCTACGACCTCTATGGCGTGATCTTCGTCGGTCATCCCGACATGCGCCGCCTCCTGACCGATTACGGCTTCGAGGGTCATCCGCTGCGCAAGGACTTCCCGACCACCGGCTTCCTCGAGGTCCGCTACGACGACCAGGAGAAGCGGGTGGTGTACGAGCCGGTCAGGCTCAACCAGGAATTCCGCAAGTTCGACTTTTTGTCCCCGTGGGAGGGCGCCGACTATCCGGTCCTTCCAGGGGATGAAAAAGCAGGGCCGAAGGTCTGATCATGAACGAGCAACCCGAAGTCCTTCGCAACTTCACCATCAACTTCGGTCCGCAGCATCCGGCGGCGCACGGCGTGCTGCGCCTGGTGCTGGAGCTTGACGGCGAAGTCGTCGCCCGCGTCGACCCGCATATCGGCCTGCTTCACCGCGGCACCGAAAAGCTGATCGAGCAGAAGACCTATCTGCAGGCGATCCCTTATTTCGACCGCCTGGACTACGTCGCGCCGATGAACCAGGAGCACGCCTTCTGCATGGCTGCAGAAAAGCTGCTCGGCATCGAGGTGCCGCGCCGCGCGCAGCTGATCCGCGTGCTCTATTGCGAGATCGGCCGCATCCTGTCGCATTTGCTCAACGTCACCACGCAGGCGATGGACGTCGGCGCGCTGACCCCGCCGCTGTGGGGCTTTGAAGAGCGCGAAAAGCTGATGGTGTTCTACGAGCGCGCCTCCGGCAGTCGCATGCACGCAGCCTATTTCCGCGTCGGCGGCGTGCATCAGGACCTGCCGCAGAAGCTGGTCGACGACATCGACGCCTGGTGCGATCCGTTCCTGAAAGTGGTCGAAGATCTCGACCGGCTGCTCACCGCCAACCGCATCTTCAAGCAGCGCAACGTCGACATCGGCGTCGTGTCGCTGAAGGAAGCTTGGGAGTGGGGCTTCTCGGGCGTGATGGTGCGCGGCTCGGGCGCGGCCTGGGATCTGCGCAAGTCGCAGCCCTATGAATGCTACGCCGAGATGGATTTCGACATCCCGATCGGCAAGAACGGCGACTGCTATGACCGCTATCTGATCCGCATGGAAGAGATGCGCCAGTCCGTGCGCATCATGAAGCAGTGCATCCAGAAGCTGAACGCGGCCGACGGGAAGGGTCCCGTCGTCGTCGAGGACAACAAGGTCGCGCCGCCGCGCCGTGGCGAGATGAAGCGCTCGATGGAAGCGCTGATCCACCACTTCAAGCTCTACACCGAAGGCGTCCACGTGCCCGCCGGCGAGGTCTACGCCGCGGTCGAGGCGCCGAAGGGCGAGTTCGGCGTCTTTCTGATCTCGGACGGCACCAACAAGCCCTACAAGTGCAAGATCCGCGCGCCCGGCTTTGCGCATCTGCAGGCGATGGACCACATCTGCCGCGGTCATCTGCTCGCCGACGTCTCGGCGATCCTCGGCTCGCTCGACATCGTGTTCGGAGAGGTCGATCGGTGATGGCGCAGGCGCCGATCCAGTTTGACCGTGCCTCGGGGGCCCTTGAAGGGGCCAACCTGTGGGAGCGGACGGCTGCCTTGGCGCTGGTGACGGGATCGAAGATCTCGTCGCACTTCTCGCATATGGGCTACATCGCCTGCGCCAATCTGCTGCGCAAGACGCTGCCCGAGCGCAATATCGCGATCAAGCTCAACCCCGACGCCGTGTTCGAATTTCCCTACGGCGACGGCTATTGGAGCAAGCTGCTCAACCGCTCCTACAATTACGAGGACGAGCTGGAGCTGTTGTTCGCCGATTCCATCGACGTCGACTACACGCTGCTCGATTGCGGCGCGAATTACGGCTATTGGTCGGTGCTGGTGTCGAGCAAGCCGTTCGGCTCGCACAAGGCGATCGCGATCGAGCCGTCGGGGCAGAACTATCCGAAGCTCGCCAACAACGCCCGCATCAATGGCAGCCGCTTCGAGACCATGAAATGCGCGATCGGCGCGGCCCGTGGCATCGCGCGCCTGTCAGGCACCAAGCACGAGGCCTTCAGCATCGCCGGCGATGCGTCGGCGGGCGGCGAGGACGTGCCGGTCATTGCGCTCGACAATCTGATCGACGACGGCAAGATCGCAGGCACCGGCAAGTACCTGATCAAGCTCGACGTCGAGGGCGTCGAGATCGAGGCGATCAAGGGCGGCGCCCGGCTGCTCCAGGCCGACAGCGTCGTCATGTGCGAGGAGCACGGCAGCGACCGTTCGCACGCGGTCTCGCGCTACATCCTCGAACACACCCCGCTGAAGCTGATCGTCTACGATCCCAGCACCCGACGTATGGAAACGGTGACCGAGCTGTCGATCCTCGACCGCATCAAGGTCTCCACCCACGTCGGCTACAATGTTTTCGGCACCGCAAGCGCATTCTGGCAGGACAGGATCAATGCCCTGAATGCGAAAACAGCGCGCCGCGTGCAGTGAGAGATTGAAGAGATGTCCGTTCGCCGATTAGCATCGAAGGAAGTCCAGCCCGCGAGCTTTGCGTTCACGGAGGAGAACCTCGCGTTCGCCAAGCAGCAGATCGCGAAATATCCGGCCGGACGCCAGGCTTCGGCCGTCATCGCCATCCTCTGGCGGGCGCAGGAGCAGCACGACGGCTGGGTCTCGGAAGCCGCGATCCGCGTCATCGCCGACATGCTCGACATGCCCTATATCCGCGTGCTCGAGGTCGCGACCTTCTACACGATGTTCCAGCTCGCCCCGGTCGGCAAGAAGGCCCACGTCCAGGTCTGCGGCACCACGCCGTGTCGCCTGCGCGGCGCTGAGGATCTGATCCACGTCTGCGAGCACCGCATTCATCACGAGCCCTTCCATCTCTCCAAGGACGGCAATTTCAGCTGGGAAGAGGTGGAGTGCCTCGGTGCCTGCGTGAATGCGCCGATGGTGCTGATCGGCAAGGACACATATGAGGATCTGACGAAGGAAAGCTTCGGCAAGGTGCTCGATGGCTTTGCCTCGGGCAATCCGCCCAAGCCCGGTCCGCAGAACGGCCGCCAGTTCTCGGCGCCGACCGGTGGGCCGACCACGCTGAAGGAAATCACCTGATGCGTGATCTCTCACCGCCAGTTGATGGGAGCAGTGTTGTGAAGAAGTGGGGCTTCGTCGCAATGCATTCCGCCGTGGCGGCCACATTCATTTTCCTGCTTCAGCGCTTCGCACTGAACGCGTCGCTGGAATCCAGTCTGCTCTGGGCGCTGACCTTCGCCGTCTGCGCCGCCGGGCTTGCCTACAAGCAAGCCAACCGTTGATCGGAAAGCACTGACATGCTCGAGGACAAGGACCGCATCTTCAAGAACCTCTACGGCCTCCACGATTGGGGCCTCGAGGGCGCGCGGCGCCGCGGCGCCTGGGATGGTACGAAGAACATCATCGACAAGGGCCGTGACTGGATCATCAACGAGATGAAGGCGTCGGGGCTGCGCGGCCGCGGTGGCGCCGGCTTCCCGACCGGCCTGAAATGGTCGTTTATGCCGAAGGAGTCGACCGACGGAAGGCCGAGCTATCTCGTCGTCAATGCCGACGAATCCGAGCCCGGCACCTGCAAGGATCGCGAGATCATGCGGCACGATCCGCATCTCCTGATCGAGGGCTGCCTGATCGCGAGCTGCGCGATGAACGCGCATGCCTGCTACATCTATGTCCGCGGCGAGTTCATCCGCGAGCGCGAGCATCTCCAGGCGGCGATCGACCAGGCCTATGAGGCCAAGCTGGTCGGCAAGGACAACGTCAACGGCTGGCCCTTCGACATCTACGTCGCCCACGGCGCCGGCGCCTATATCTGCGGCGAGGAAACCGCGCTGCTCGAGAGCCTCGAAGGCAAGAAGGGCCAGCCGCGCCTGAAGCCGCCGTTCCCGGCCAATGTCGGCCTGTACGGCTGCCCGACCACCGTCAACAATGTCGAGTCGATCGCGGTTGCGCCCGACATCCTGCGCCGTGGCGCGGCATGGTTCGCCGGCATCGGTCGTCCGAACAATGTCGGCACCAAGCTGTTCTGCATCTCCGGCCATGTCGAGCGGCCCTGCAACGTCGAAGAGGCCATGGGCATTCCGTTCCGTGAGCTGATCGAGAAGCATTGCGGCGGCATCCGCGGTGGTTGGGACAACCTCAAGGCCGTGATCCCCGGCGGCTCCTCCGTGCGCATGGTGCCGGCCGAGCAGATCATCGACACGCCGATGGATTTCGACAGCTTGAGCAAGCTGCGCTCGGGTCTCGGCACCGCGGCCGTGATCGTGATGGACAAGTCGACCGATTTGATCCGCGCCATCGCCCGCATCTCCTATTTCTACAAGCATGAGAGCTGCGGCCAGTGCACGCCGTGCCGCGAAGGCACCGGCTGGATGTGGCGCGTCTTGACCCGCATGGCCGAAGGCCGCGCCCACAAGCGCGAGATCGACATGCTGCTGGAAGTCACCAAGCAGGTCGAAGGTCACACCATCTGCGCGCTCGGCGATGCGGCGGCGTGGCCGATCCAGGGCCTGATCGCGCATTTCCGTCATGAGATCGAAGCGCGCATCGACCAATATTCGCACAAGTCCGACATCGACGATATCGGCGTCCGCGATCCCATGAACATGGTCGCGGCGGAGTAGAGAGAATGACCAAGCTCATCATCGACGGTAAAGAGATCGATGTCCCCGCCGAATACACGCTGCTCCAGGCGTGCGAAGCGGCCGGCGCCGAGATTCCGCGCTTCTGCTATCACGAGCGGCTGTCGATCGCCGGCAATTGCCGGATGTGCCTCGTCGAGGTGAAGGGCGGCCCGAAGCCGGTCGCGAGCTGCGCCTGGGGCGTGCGCGATTGCCGTCCGGGTCCCAAGGGCGAGCCGCCGGAGATCTCCACCCGTTCGCCGATGGTGAAGAAGGCGCGCGAAGGCGTGATGGAATTCCTTCTGATCAACCATCCGCTGGATTGCCCGATCTGCGATCAGGGCGGCGAGTGCGACCTCCAGGACCAGGCGATGGGCTACGGTGTCGACACCAGCCGCTTCGCCGAGAACAAGCGCGCGGTCGAGGACAAATATCTCGGCGCGCTGGTCAAGACCTCGATGAACCGCTGCATCCAGTGCACCCGCTGCGTCCGCTTCTCGGCGGAAGTGGCCGGCGCCCCCGAAATGGGTGCGACCGGCCGCGGCGAGGACATGGAGATCACGACCTATCTCGAGCACGCGCTGACCTCGGAATTGCAAGGCAATCTCGTCGACATCTGCCCGGTCGGCGCGCTGACCTCGAAGCCCTATGCTTTCGCCGCGCGCCCGTGGGAGCTCGGCAAGACCCAGTCGATCGACGTGATGGACGGCGTGGGATCCGCGATCCGCGTCGACACCCGCGGCCGCGAAGTGATGCGTATCCTGCCGCGCATCAACGAGGCCGTGAACGAGGAGTGGATCTCCGACAAGACCCGTCACGTCGTCGACGGCCTGCGCACCCAGCGTCTCGACCGGCCCTATATCCGCGAAGCCGGCAAGCTGCGCGCGGCGAACTGGCCCGAGGCCTTTGCCGCGATCGCCGCGAAAGCGGCCCGCACCGACGGCAAGCGCATCGGCGCGATCGCGGGCGACCTCGCCGGCGTCGAAGAGATGTTCGCGCTGAAGGATCTGCTGGCCAAATACGGCTCGGCCAATCTGGCGGTGCAGGGCGGCGACGCCTTCGATCCCGCGCTCGGCCGCGGCTCCTACATCTTCAATCCGACGCTCGCCGGCGTGGAGCAGGCCGATGCGCTGCTCATCATCGGCGCCAATCCGCGGAAAGAAGCGGCCGTGTTCAACGCCCGCATCCGCAAGCGCTGGCGCGCCGGCGGCTTCAAGGTCGGCGTGATCGGCGCCAAGGCCGACCTCACCTACGATTATGACCATCTCGGCGCAGGCACCGACACGCTGGGCGAGCTCGCGGCCGGCAAGCACTCCTTCATGGATGTGCTGAAGAACGCCAAGAACCCGATCATCCTGGTCGGTGCGGGCGCCGCCTCGCGCCACGACGGCGCCGCCATTCTCGCCGCCGCTGCTAAGCTCGCGCTCGATGTCGGCGCGCTCAAGGACGGCTGGAACGGCTTTGGCGTGCTGCATGAGAGCGCCTCGCGCGTCGGGGCGCTCGACATCGGCTTTGTCGCCGGTCAGGGCGGACTGAACGCGGCGCAGATGACGACGTTCGGGACGCTCGATCTGCTGTTCCTGCTCGGCGCCGACGAGATCAAGCCGTCGGACGGCACCTTCGTCGTCTATATCGGCACCCACGGCGACCGCGGCGCCCATCGCGCCGACGTGATCCTGCCGGCCGCCGCCTATACCGAGAAGTCCGCGATCTACGTCAACACCGAAGGCCGCGTGCAAATGACCGGACGGGCCGCATTCCCGCCGGGCGAGGCCCGCGAGGACTGGGCGATTATCCGCGCGCTGTCGGAGGCGCTCGGCAAGAAGCTCGGCTATGACTCGCTTTCGGCCCTGCGCCAGGCGATCTTCAAGGCGGTGCCGCATCTGATCCGTCTCGACCAGACCGAGCCCGGCTCGGCCGACCAGATCAGGAAGCTCGCGGGGAAGGGCGGCACGACGGAGAAGGCCCCGTTCAAGCCGCTTGTCGAGGACTTCTATTTGACCAACCCAATCGCGCGTGCGTCCGCCGTGATGGCGGAATGTTCGCGGCTTGCCTCCGGGCAGATGCTGACCGCAGCGGAGTGAGCCGATGGAATTCTTCGAAAGCGCATTCTGGACCGGGTTCCTCTGGCCGCTGATCATCATGATCGCGCAGAGCGTCCTGGTGCTGGTCGTTCTGCTGGTGGCGATCGCCTACATCCTGCTCGCCGACCGCAAGATCTGGGCGGCGGTGCAGATCCGCCGCGGCCCGAACGTGGTTGGTCCCTGGGGCCTGCTGCAATCCTTCGCCGACCTCCTGAAGTTCGTGCTGAAGGAGCCGATCATCCCGTCCGGCGCCAACAAGGGCGTGTTTCTTCTTGCTCCCTTGGTCTCGTGCGTGCTCGCGCTCGCGGCCTGGGCGGTGATCCCTACCAATCTCGGCTGGGTGATCTCCGACATCAACGTCGGCGTTCTCTTCATCTTCGCGATCTCGTCGCTGTCGATCTACGGCATCATCATGGCCGGCTGGTCGTCGAACTCGAAATATCCGTTCCTCGCGGCGCTGCGCTCGGCGGCGCAGATGGTGTCCTACGAGGTCTCGATCGGCTTCGTCATCATCACGGTGCTGCTCTGCGCCGGCACGCTGAACCTCTCGGCCGTGGTCGAGGCGCAGCATGTCCGCGGCCTCGCCAGCCTGATCGGGCTGCCGCAGCTCACCATCCTGAACTGGTACGTCTGGCCGCTGTTCCCGATGTTCGTGATCTTCTACGTCTCGGCGCTGGCTGAAACCAACCGCCCGCCGTTCGACCTCGTCGAAGCAGAATCCGAGCTCGTCGCCGGCTTCATGGTCGAGTACGGCTCGACGCCGTATCTTCTGTTCATGCTCGGCGAGTATGTCGCGATTGCCACGATGTGCGCGATGGCGACGATCTTGTTTCTCGGAGGCTGGCTGCCGCCGGTGGACCTGCCGCCCTTCAACTGGGTGCCGGGGATCATCTGGTTCTCGCTGAAACTGTTCTTCATGTTCTTCCTGTTCGCGATGGCCAAGGCGATCGTGCCGCGCTACCGCTACGATCAACTGATGCGCCTCGGCTGGAAAGTGTTCCTGCCGTTGTCGCTGGCGATGGTGATCGTGGTGGCCGGTGTGCTGCACTTCGCCGACATCGCGCCGAAGTGAGGGCCGTCATGGGTATCAACATCAACGCCACTGCACGCTCGCTTCTGCTGTCGGAATTCGTCTCGGCGTTCTTCCTCGCCATGCGCTATTTCTTCCAGCCGAAGCCGACGCTGAACTATCCCTTCGAGAAGGGCCCGATCTCCCCGCGCTTCCGCGGCGAGCATGCGCTGCGCCGCTATCCGAACGGAGAAGAGCGCTGCATCGCCTGCAAGCTGTGCGAAGCGGTTTGCCCGGCCCAGGCCATCACCATCGAGGCCGGTCCGCGCCGCAACGACGGCACCCGCCGCACCGTGCGCTACGACATCGACATGGTGAAGTGCATCTATTGCGGCCTCTGCCAGGAAGCCTGTCCGGTCGACGCCATCGTCGAAGGTCCGAACTTCGAGTTCGCGACCGAGACCCGCGAGGAACTGTTCTATGACAAGGCCAAGCTGCTCGCCAATGGCGACCGCTGGGAACGCGAGATCGCGAAAGCGATCGAACTCGACGCGCCGTACCGGTGAGATGAGAGCATGATCCTTCCCGCGCTGTTCTTCTATCTGTTCGCCGGCGTCTGTGTCGCCTCGGCGGTGATGGTGATTGTCTCGCGCAATCCCGTGCACTCGGTGCTGTACCTGATCCTGGCCTTCGTCAACGCCTCCGGTCTGTTCGTGTTGATGGGCGCCGAATTCCTCGCGATGATCCTGATCGTCGTCTATGTCGGTGCGGTCGCGGTCCTGTTCCTGTTCGTGATCATGATGCTCGACGTCGACTTCCTCGAGCTGCGCGAGGGCTTCATCGAATACCTGCCGGTCGGCCTCGTGATCGGCGGCATCTTCCTGTTCGAGCTGCTGCTCACGGTCGGCTTCTGGGTCATCAAGCCCGGCGTCGCCAAGACGATCACGGCGGCGATCCCGACCAACGTCTCCAATACCGAGGCGCTCGGCCTGGTGCTCTATACCAAGTACATCCACTACTTCCAGCTCTCGGGCATGGTGCTGCTGGTCGCGATGATCGGCGCCATCGTGCTGACGCTGCGGCACAAGGCGAGCGTCAAGCGGCAGGACATCAACATTCAGAACGCGCGCACGCCCGAAATAGCGATGGCGATACGCAAGGTGGCGCCGGGGCAGGGGCTCCAGGACTCTGACGCGGCGGAGTGGGTGAAATGACGATCGGGCTCGGACACTATCTTGCGGTCGGCGCGATCCTGTTCACGCTCGGGATCCTCGGCATCTTCCTGAACCGCAAGAACATCATCGTCATCCTGATGTCGATCGAGCTGATCCTGCTCGCGGTCAACGTCAACCTCGTGGCGTTCTCGACCTTCCTCGGCGACATCGTCGGGCAGGTCTTCGCGCTCCTGGTGCTCACCGTCGCGGCCGCTGAAGCCGCGATCGGTCTCGCCATCCTGGTGGTCTATTTCCGCAACCGCGGCTCGATCGCGGTTGAGGACGTCAATCTGATGAAGGGCTGATCGCATGATCCGGAAAAGTGGACACCGGTTTTCCGACCAGATCATGCGGAAAGAGTAAATCATGGTCCAGGCAATCGTCTTCCTGCCTCTGCTGGGCGCCATTCTGGCTGGCCTGATCGCGCTGTTCGGCGCGCATGCCCGCAACCCCTCGGGCGACACGGTCGAGCATCACGATGATCACGGTCATGGCGCGCACGCCCATGCGTCGGACACGATCAACGAGGATGCGTCGGTCGTCCACGAGACTCATCACGAACCCGGAGATGGCCACGACGACCACCACGTCTCCAAGCCGCCCGCGGCGGGCTCGCGCGCTGCCGAGCTGATCACCACGGCGTTGCTGTTCGTGTCGGCGGCGCTGTCCTGGATGACGCTGGTCGATGTCGGCTTCATGCACCACGACATGCGCATTCCGCTGCTGCCGTGGATCCTCTCCGGCGATCTCCAGGTCTACTGGACGCTGCGGGTCGACACGCTCACCGCCGTGATGCTGGTGGTCGTGACCACCGTGTCCTCGCTCGTGCACCTCTATTCCATCGGCTACATGGACGAGGATCCGAACCGGCCGCGCTTCTTCGGCTATCTCTCGCTGTTCACCTTCGCCATGCTGATGCTGGTGACCGCCGACAACCTCGTGCAGCTGTTCTTCGGCTGGGAAGGCGTGGGTCTGGCAAGCTACCTCCTGATCGGTTTCTGGTACCAGAAGCCGTCGGCGAACGCCGCCGCCATCAAGGCCTTCGTGGTCAACCGTGTCGGCGATTTCGGCTTCGCGCTCGGCATCTTCGCGATCTTCCTGCTGGCCGGCTCGACCGATTTCGAGACCATCTTCCACGCTGCGCCCGGGTTGACCGGCAAGACCATCGACTTCCTCGGCTGGCACGCCGACGCGCTGACCCTGACCTGCCTGCTGCTGTTCATGGGCGCGATGGGCAAATCGGCGCAGTTCCTGCTGCACACCTGGCTGCCGGACGCGATGGAAGGCCCGACCCCGGTGTCGGCGCTGATCCACGCCGCGACCATGGTCACCGCCGGCGTCTTCATGGTGGCGCGCCTGTCGCCGCTGTTCGAACTCGCGCCGAACGCGCAGGCCGTCGTGATGTTCTTCGGCGCCACTACGGCGTTCTTCGCGGCGACCATTGGCCTGGTCCAGAACGACATCAAGCGCATCGTCGCTTACTCGACCTGTTCGCAGCTCGGCTACATGTTCGTGGCGATGGGAGCAGGGGCCTATTCGGTAGGCATGTTCCATTTGTTCACGCACGCCTTCTTCAAGGCGCTGTTGTTCTTGGGCTCCGGCTCGGTGATCTACGCGATGCATCACGAGCAGGACATCCGCAACATGGGCGGCCTGTGGCGCAAGATCCCATACACCTACGCGGTGATGGTGGTCGGCACGCTCGCGCTCACGGGATTCCCGCTGACCGCGGGCTATTTCTCCAAGGACGCGATCATCGAGTCCGCCTACGCCTCGCACAATCCGTTCGCGATGTACGGCTTCCTGATGACGGTCGTCGCGGCCGGCCTGACCTCGTTCTACTCGTGGCGCCTCATCTTCAAGACCTTCCACGGCGAGCCGCATGACGAGCACCACTACGAGGCCGCGCATGAAGCGCCGATCTGGATGCTGATCCCGATCGGTGTGCTTGCGGTCGGCTCCATCCTGGCCGGCTTCCCGTTCAAGGAGCTGTTCGCCGGTCACGGCATCGAGGAGTTCTTCCGCGAGTCCGTGAAGATGAACCCGCATATCATCGAGGAGATGCACCACATTCCCGAGACCATCGCCTTCCTGCCGACGGTGATGATGGTGCTGGGCTTCCTGGTGTCATACCTGTTCTACATCCGCCGGCCTTATCTGCCGGTCGAGCTCGCGAACACGCAGCCAATGCTGTACAAGTTCCTGCTCAACAAATGGTACTTCGACGAGCTCTACGACATCATCTTCGTCCGTCCGGCGAAGTGGATTGGCTATCAGCTCTGGAAGAAGGGTGACGGCTTCATCATCGACGGTCTCGGCCCCGATGGCGTCTCAGCCCGCGTGCTGGACGTCACCCGCAACGTCGTGAAAATCCAGACCGGCTATCTCTACCACTACGCGTTCGCCATGCTGATCGGTGCCGCCGGCCTGATCACCTGGTTCATGTTCGGCTTTGGAGGCCAGTAAATGACGACCTGGCCAATTCTATCCGTCACGACGTTCCTGCCGCTGGTCGGCGCGCTGATCGTCTATCTCAGCCGTGGCGACGACGAGGCGGCCCGGCGCAACTCGCGCTGGATCGCGCTGTGGACCACGCTGATCACCTTCGCTGTGTCGGTGATCCTGGTCATGCGGTTCGATGCGTCGAGCGCCGACTTCCAGTTCGTCGAGAAGGCGAACTGGCTTGCCACCGGCATCACCTACCACATGGGCGTGGACGGCATCTCGTTGCCGCTGGTGATCCTGACCACCGCCATCATGCCGTTTTGCATCATCGCGAGCTGGAAGGCGATTACCAACCGCGTCCGCGAATACATGATGGCGTTCCTGATCCTGGAAACGCTGATGATCGGCACCTTCTCGGCGCTCGATCTCGTGCTGTTCTACCTGTTCTTCGAAGGCGGCCTGATCCCGATGTTCCTGATCATCGGCGTCTGGGGCGGTCCGCGCCGGGTCTATGCATCTTTCAAGTTCTTCCTCTACACGCTGCTCGGCTCGGTGCTGATGCTGCTCGCGATCATGGCGCTGTACTGGAACGGCGGCACCACCGACATCCCGACCCTGATGCACACCGCCGTGCCGCGCTCGCTGCAGACCTGGGCGTGGCTCGCCTTCTTCGCCTCGTTCGCGGTGAAGATGCCGATGTGGCCGGTGCACACCTGGCTCCCCGACGCCCACGTCGAGGCGCCGACCGCAGGCTCGGTGGTCCTGGCCGCGATCCTTCTGAAGATGGGCGGCTACGGCTTCCTGCGCTTCTCGCTGCCGATGTTCCCGCTGGCTTCGCACGACTTCGCGCCGCTGGTCTTCACGCTTTCGGCCATCGCCATCATCTACACCTCGTTGGTGGCGCTGATGCAGGAGGACATGAAGAAGCTGATTGCGTACTCCTCGGTGGCGCATATGGGCTTCGTCACCATGGGCATTTTCGCCGGTACCATGCAGGGTGTCGCCGGCGGCGTGTTCCAGATGATCTCGCACGGCATCGTCTCCGGC
Source organism: Bradyrhizobium sp. 35 (assembly GCF_023073215.1). Lineage (NCBI taxonomy): Bacteria > Pseudomonadati > Pseudomonadota > Alphaproteobacteria > Hyphomicrobiales > Nitrobacteraceae > Bradyrhizobium > Bradyrhizobium sp. 35. The sequence goes on along the minus strand of NZ_JADPJC010000168.1, from coordinate 64,676 downwards.
GCGCTGTTCCTCTGCGTCGGCATCGTCTACGACCGCATGCACACCCGTGAGATCGCGGCCTATGGCGGCCTCGTCAACCGGATGCCGCTCTACGCGCTGACCTTCATGGTCTTCACCATGGCCAATGTCGGCCTGCCCGGCACCTCCGGCTTCGTCGGCGAGTTCATGACGCTGCTCGGTACCTTCAAGGTCTCGATCCCGACCGCGTTCTTCGCCACCTTCGGCGTGATCCTGTCGGCCTGCTACGCGCTGTGGCTCTACCGCAAGGTCGTGTTCGGGGCGCTGGTCAAGCCGTCGCTGGCGAGCATGAAGGATCTCACCTTCCGGGAGGGCTTGACGCTGTTCCCGCTGATCGCGCTGACGATCCTGTTCGGCATCTATCCGAAGCCGGTGCTCGACATGTCGGCGGCCTCGGTCCAGCAACTCGTCAACAATTACAACACCGCTGTGACGGCCGTGAAGGCCGCCGCACTGCTCCAGTGAGCGGGCAGGTCAGGATATCGCCATGAGCTTTGAGACTGCAGGTTATCAACTGGCGCCGGTGCTGCCCGAGCTCGTGCTCGCGGTCGGGGCGATGGCACTCCTGATGCTCGGCGCCTATCGCGGGCAGGAGACCACCAAGACGGTCACGACGCTTGCGGTGCTGCTCCTGATCGTTGTCGGCGTGCTCGAATACATGCTGCCCGCGGGCAAGCACGTGACCTTCGGCGGCAGCTTCATCGTCGATGATTTTGCCCGCTTCATGAAGATCCTGGCCCTGATCGGCTCGGCGGTGACGCTGGTGCTGTCGACCGAGTTCCTGTCGGATCCGTCGCGCCGCATCTTCGAATATGCGATCCTGGTGCTGCTCTCGACGCTCGGCATGATGGTGCTGATCTCGGCCGGCGATCTGATCTCGCTTTATCTCGGCCTCGAATTGATGTCGCTGGCGCTCTACGTTGTCGCGGCCTCGAACCGCGACAACGCCAAGTCGACCGAAGCCGGCCTGAAGTACTTCGTGCTCGGCGCGCTGTCCTCGGGCATGCTGCTCTACGGCTCCTCGCTGATCTACGGCTTCACGGGCACGGTGGCCTTCACCGGCATCGCGGCGGCCGCGACGATCTCGAATGTCGGCCTGGTGTTCGGCCTGGTGTTCCTGCTCGCCGGCCTCTGCTTCAAGGTCTCAGCGGTGCCGTTCCACATGTGGACACCCGACGTCTACGAGGGCGCACCGACGCCTGTGACGGCCTTCTTCGCCTCGGCCCCGAAAGTGGCCGCGCTCGCGGTCTTCACCCGCGTCACGCTGACCGCATTCCCGGGCATCGTCTCGCAGTGGCAGCAGATCCTGGTGTTCGTGTCGATCGCCTCGATGGCGCTGGGCTCGTTCGCCGCGATCGGCCAGAGCAACATCAAGCGCCTGATGGCCTATTCCTCGATCGGCCATATGGGCTTTGCCCTGGTCGGTCTTGCCGCAGGCACGGTCGAGGGCGCGCAGGGCGTGTTGATGTACATCGTGATCTATGTCGCGATGACGCTGGGCTCCTTCGCCATCATCCTGGCGATGAAACGCGATGGCCAGCCGGTCGAGCAGATCAGCGATTTCGCGGGTCTCTCGCGGACCAATCCGCTGCTCGCCTTCATGTTCGCGATGCTGCTGTTCTCGCTCGCCGGCATCCCGCCGCTCGCCGGCTTCTTCGCCAAATGGTACGTCTTCGTCGCCGCCATCAAGGCGAACCTGTTCACGCTCGCCGTGATCGGCGTGCTCTCCAGCGTGGTCGGCGCCTACTACTATCTCAGCATCGTCAAGACGATGTATTTCGACGAGCCGGCCGGGCAGGTCGATCCGGTGCGCGTCGAAGTCAAGACGGTGCTGGCGGTCGCGGGCCTGTTCAACATTCTGTTCGCCCTGTTCGCGGGCCCGGTGGTGAGCGTCGCCTCCGCCGCCGCCAAGTCGCTGTTCTAGGATGGCATTCGCGCTCGGTCCTCGTGCGGCGTCGGCGGGCTACAAGCTCGCAGCTTTCGAACGGACCGGCTCGACCAATACCGAGGCGATCGAGCACGCGAGGCGCGGCGAACGCGGCCCGATGTGGTTCGTGACGTCGGAGCAGACCGCCGGCCGCGGCCGCCGCCAGCGCCCCTGGATCGCACCAAAGGGCAACCTTGCAGCCAGCGTCCTCGAAGTCCTGGACGTTGCCCCTTCCGTCGCCGCGACGATCGGCTTTGCGGCCGGGCTGGCCGAGGAGGCCGCCCTGGAGAAGGTCAGCCTGGAGGCTGCACTGCGCCTCGGCGAGGGCCGTCCCCGCTACGCCCTGAAATGGCCGAACGACGTGCTGGCCGGCGGCAAGAAGCTGGTCGGCATCGGCCTGGAGGCCGAAGCCATCGGCGACCGTCTTGCCATCGTCGTCGGCATCGGCACCAACGTCGTCGCCGCGCCCGAGGGTACGCCGACGCCTGCGGTGTCGCTGGCCGCGCTCGGCGTCCAGATCAGTGCGGAGGAGTTGTTCTCGGCGCTCTCCGATGCCTGGGTGGAATTCCGCGGTATCTGGGACAATGGCCGTGGCTTTGCCGAAATTCGCAAATTGTGGCTGGAGCGCGCCGCCGGCCTCGGCGAGCGGGTCGCGATCCACACGGGAGTGATGACGCTGGACGGCATTTTTGACACGATCGACGACACCGGCTGCCTGATCGTCCGCACCGCGGAGGGCCGGCGCGTGCCGGTCGCCGCGGGCGAGGTGTTCTTCGGCACGGCCGCCTCCGTGGGAGCTGCGTGATGGCGAAGCCGGAAGAACTGGTATTTGCACCGCTCGGCGGGGTCGGCGAGATCGGCATGAATTTGTCGATCTACGGCCTCGGCAACCGCCAGCAGCGCGCCTGGCTGGCGATCGATCTCGGCGTCTCCTTCGGCGACGAGGAGCATCTGCCGGGCATCGACCTGATCATGCCCGACGTCAGCTTCCTGGAGAAGGAACGCAAGAATCTGATGGGGCTGGTGCTGACCCACGCCCATGAGGATCATTTCGGCGCCATCATCGACCTTTGGCCGAAGCTGAAATGTCCGATCTACGCGACGCAGTTCAGCGCCGCGCTGTTCGAGGCCAAGTGCGCCGCCGAGCGCAATGCGCCCAAGATCCCGGTGACGGTGGTGCCGTCGGGCGGGCGCGTCGATATCGGCCCGTTCAACGTCGAGTTCATCCCGGTCGCGCATTCGATTCCGGAGTCGCATGCGCTCGCGATTCACACCGAAGTCGGCACGGTGCTGCACACCGGCGACTGGAAGATCGATCCGACCCCGATCATCGGCCGCCCGACCGACGAAAAGCGGCTGCGGGAGCTCGGCGATGCGGGCCTGCTCGCCCTGATCGGTGATTCCACCAACGCCGTGCGCGACGGCCGCTCACCCTCGGAGGCCGAGGTTGCGAGCTCCATCACCGAGCTCGTCAAGGCCGCCAAGGGCCGCGTCGCGGTCACGACCTTTGCCTCCAATGTCGCGCGCCTCAAGGCCGTCGCCATCGCTGCGAAGGCCGCCGACCGTGAGGTCGTCGTGGTCGGCCGCGCCATGGAACGCGTGGTGCAGGTCGCGCGCGAGACCGGCTATCTCGACGGCGTGCAGAGTTTCCGCTCCGCCGAGGTCTACGGTCATCTGCCGCAGGACAAGGTGCTGGCGCTCTGCACCGGCAGCCAGGGCGAGCCGCGTGCCGCGCTGGCGCGCATCGCCAATGACGACCATCCCGAGATCACGCTCAACCGTGGCGACAGCGTCATCTTCTCCTCGCGCACCATTCCCGGCAACGAGAAGGCGGTCGGGGCCATCATCAATGGCCTGGTCTTGCAGGGCGTGGAGGTCATCACCGACCGCGACCAGCTGGTCCATGTCTCCGGTCATCCCCGCCGCGACGAATTGCGCGACATGATCGCCTGGACCAGGCCGCAGCTCCTGATCCCCGTCCATGGCGAGGCCCTGCACCTGAATGAGCACGCCAAGCTCGCGCGTGCCGCCGGCGTGCCGCGCGTGCTGGTCTGCCGCAACGGCGATCTCGTCAAGCTCGGCCCCGGCGATCCCGGCATCATTGGGCAAGTGCCTGCGGGCCGTCTCTACAAGGACGGCACGATTCTGGAGGACTCCAAGTCCCGCGCGGTGGGCGAGCGGCGCCGCATGGCCTTCTCCGGCTGCGCCTTTGTCGCCATCGCCATGACGGAGCAGGGCGAGCTTGCCGACGATCCCGCGGTCGAACTCGTCGGTATCCCCGAGAAGAACAAAGCGGGCGAGCCCTTCGACGACCTCGTCTTCGACGCCGTGGTCTCCACCGTCGAGGGCCTGCCGAAGGCGCGCCGTCGCGACCCGGATGCGCTGGCGGAGTCGGTGCGACGCGCTGTCCGCTCCGTGATCAACGAACATTGGGGCAAAAAGCCCCCCTGTCTGGTACATGTGCTGACAGTGTAACGGGAGAGAAACATGCTGGGCCGGCTCAACCATGTCGCGATCGCGACCAAGGACGCCGTCAAGGCCGCCAAAATCTATGGCACCGCATTCGGGGCCCAGATCTCGGAGGCCGTCGCGCTGCCCGAGCATGGCGTCACCACGGTGTTCGCGACGCTGCCCAACACCAAGATCGAGTTCATCGAGCCGCTCGGCGAGGCCTCGCCGATCGCAAAGTTCCTGGACCGCAACGCCGACGGCGGCATCCACCACGTCTGCTACGAGGTGGTCGACATCATCGCCTCGCGCGACACGCTGGTGAAGGAGGGGGCAAGGGTGCTCGGCGACGGCGTGCCGAAGATCGGCGCCCACGGCAAGCCGGTGCTGTTCCTGCACCCGAAGGATTTTTCCGGCGCGCTGGTCGAAATCGAGCAGGCATAGGCCGAAGCCATGGCCATCCAGATCTCAACCGCGATCGCGATCTACTTCGTCATCTGGTGGGTCGCGCTGTTCCTGACGCTGCCGTTTGGCGTGCGCAGCCAGCACGAGGACGGCGTCGGAGTGCCGGGCAGCGACCCCGGTGCGCCGATCCTGACACGGATGGGGGGCAAGCTGATCTGGACCACCATCATCTCGGCGGTCATCTACGGGATCGCCATGGTCGCCTATCACGCCGGCTATTTGTCGATCGAGCGCCTGTCGAAATTGATGGGCATGCCGTTTTAGGATTTCGTGGTTGGCTTGGTTGGGGGAAGAATGACTTTTCAGCGGATCGTCGTCGCGCTTCTGGTGCTTATCGTCGCCGGTCTCGGTGCCATCGGCTATTTCGAGTGGAAGATGGCCGTGCAGGTGCGCACCCTGAAGGCGTTCGTCGAGGGCTATGTCTTCAATGAGGCCGTGATCGCCTGCGAGCAGGCCAAGAGCTCGACACCGTTCAAATGGAACGGCGGCAAGAGCACCGCGGTGATCGGCCTGAACTCGGTCAAAACAGACAAATACACCGTCAGCGCCAGCTACACGCTGGTGGCGGACAGCGTCTATTGTGATTACGATCCGATCAAAAGAAAGGCCGAGATCGGCTCGAGCTTCCTGGAGCGGGAGTAACGATTCGGCCATGCCAAGCATGGGATGGGATCGTCATGGCGCAGGGGCAGGGGGACTACCGGATTTTGCATGAGGCGGCGTTGCGGGACTATCTCGCGGGCGTTGCGGATCTCGCCGCGACCCTCGGCGGCGAGCCGGCCTCCTGGTCGATCACCGAAGTCGGCGACGGCAATCTCAATCTCGTTTTCATCGTCAAGGGCGGCCGCGGCGGCATCGCCGTGAAGCAGGCGCTGCCCTATGTCCGCCTCGTCGGCGAGAGCTGGCCGCTGCCGTTGTCCCGGGCTCATTACGAATATCTCGCTTTGTCGCGGCAGGCCGAGCTCGCGCCCGGCCTCGTGCCGGCGCTGCTGCATCACAACGAGGCCCTGGCGCTGACGGTGATGGAGCTGCTCGAGCCCCACATCATCATGCGCAAGGGGATGGTTGCGGGCTCGCAGTATCCGCGCTTTGTCGATGACATCACCACCTTCATGGCGCGGACATTGTTCTTCACCTCCGACCTCGCGGTGTCGGCGGCCGAGAAGAAGCAGGGCATCGCAGCTTTCGCCGGCAACCATGCGCTGTGCAAGATCACCGAGGATCTGATCTTCACCGATCCTTACCGCGTCGCCGAGCAGAACCGCTGGACTGCGCCGTATCTCGATGCGCTCGCCGCAGAGCTTCGCGAGGATATGGACCTCCACGTCGCGATCTCCCGGTTGAAGCTGAAGTTCATGGCGAGCCCCGAGGCGCTGCTCCACGGCGACCTGCACACCGGCTCGATCATGGTCACGGGCGGCGAGACGCGGGTGATCGACCCCGAATTCGCGTTCTACGGCCCGATGGGTTTCGATGTCGGCGCCGTGCTGGCCAACCTCCTGATGGCCTATTTTGCCTCCGCCGGGCATGAGCGCACGCCGGGCGAACGGCGTGCTTTCGAGGCCTGGGTGCTGGAGACGGTGGAAACGGTCTGGAACGATTTTACGCGAAAGTTCCTCGAGCTCTGGCGCGCTGGCGCCGCAGGCGATGCCTATCCCGCCTCACTGTTCGCCGGCGAGACAGGCGCGGCACGGCTGGAAGCCGAGCGGCAGGCCTACATGCAGCGGCTGTTCGCGGACACGGTCGGCTTCGCCGCGGCAAAAACCATCCGCCGCATCTTCGGCCTCGCCCACAATATCGACTTCGAGCTGATCGAGGATCCGCGCCGGCGCGCGATCAGCGAAGCACGCGCCGTCAGGCTGGCAAGGGCGATGATGCTCGAGGTGGGGGCGTTTCCGACCATCGCGGATGTCACCGCTGCAGCGCGAAAATTGCGCGACTGGCAGCCGGAGTTCTAGCGGGCTTCTGCGCAAATCGGTGGGGCCCGCGCGCGACGCTCGCATACGTCAACCCCTTCAAGACGCTTGCGCTCGACGTGCCGTGGATGGTCAACTCTCGGACCAGAGCACGCTGCGTTGTCGGAGGGACCATGATGTTCAGGATAGTGGCGATCATCGCGGGTTTGGGGCTGGCACTGGTGGCCTCGGCGGAGGCCCAGACGCCGCGCAAGGGCGGAACCATCCGCATGACCGCGCCTTATGGCTCGAGCTTCACCAGCCTGGACATTCTTACCACGCAGCGCGCCCAGGACGAGATCTACGCCAAGGCGCTGCACCGGTCGCTCTACATCTGGAATTCCACGGAAGGCAAGCCGGTTCTGGAGCTTGCCAAGGAGGACGTCGTCTCGGGCGGAGGCCTCGTTCATACCTTCAAGCTGCGCGACGACGCCTATTTCCACAACGGCCGCAAGATGACGGCCGACGACATCATCTGGACCTACAACCGCATCATGGACGGCACCAAGGCTTATCCCGGTGCGCGCTATGTCCGCGTGATCGAGGGCGCGGCGGCGGTCGAGAAGGGCCAGGCCAAGGAGATCTCCGGCCTGAAGAAAATCGACGACTTTACCTTCGAGATGAAGCTGACCGAGAAGGTCGATCCAGGTTTCTACTTCTGGAACGCGATCACGTCGATCTATCCCGCCGACGAGGCCGCCAAGGAGAGCTTTCTCCAGAAGCCGATCGGTCTTGGACCCTTCAAATTCGTCGAGCACGTGCCGGGGTCGCGCATCGTTCTGGAGCGCTGGGATCGGTTCTACAAGCCCGGCAAGCCCTACGCTGACAAGATCATTGTGTCGGTCATGGGGGAGGCCGCGGCACGCGATGTCGCCTTCCGCAACAAGGAGATCGACACCTCGGTGCTGGGACCGGCGCAATATGTCGCCTATCAGAACGACGCCGACCTCAAGGGCACGGTCGTGGAAGTCGCCGAGGTCTTCACCCGCTACATGGGGATGAATCCCGCGTTCAAGCCGTTCGCCGACAAGCGGGTCCGGCAGGCGATCAACTACGCGATCGACACCGACCTGATCATCAACAAGCTGGTCAAGGGCAAGGCCTACCGGGCCACCAGCTGGCTGCCGCTCACCTCTACCGCCTACGACAAGGCCATGAAGCCCTACGCCTTCGATCCCGCCAAGGCCAAGCAGCTGCTCGCCGACGCCGGCTATCCCTCAGGCTTCGAATTCGAATGGACCACCAGCCAGAACGAGAGCTGGGGTCTGCCGATCGTCTCGGCCGTGATCCCGATGCTGGACAGGGTGGGCATCAAGGCCAAGGTCAAGCAGGTCGAGACCGCGGTGCTGGCGGAGGTGGTTCGCAGCGGCGACTACCAGGCCTTTGTCTATTCGCAGGCGACCGGACCCGATCCGCAGGCCGCCCTCAAATGCTTCCACTCATCGACACCGCAGTCGGCCTGCAACTACATGAACTTCAAGAATGCCGAGTTCGACAAGCTGATCGACGAGGCGGGGCAGTCCGATGACGCTGCAAAGCGTACCCAGCTGCTGCAGAAGGCCAATGCTGTTCTCTACGAAGAGGCGCCGGTCTGGTTCTTCAACTACAACAAGGCGGTCATGGCCGTGCAGCCGTGGCTCAAGGGGGTTCAGCTGAATGCGACCGAACTGACCCATCAGAACGTCGAAGACCTCTGGGTCGACGAGACCTCGCCCGCGAAGTGACACGCGCTCTCGCGCTCCCTCCGTCGCCATGAACGACGGAGGGAGAGAGGAAAAGTGCCGATGCTCTCCTTCCTGTTCCGCCGCCTGCTGCAGACCATTCCGACCGTGCTCGCAGTGGTGGCTCTGGTGTTCGTGCTGTTCAGCGTCGTTCCCGGCAGCATCGTCTCGTCGATGAGCGACGATGCCGATCCGCAGGTCGAGCTGCGCATGAAGAAGCAGCTCGGGCTCGACGATCCCGTCTATGTCCGCTTCGGCGCCTACATCGCCAAGCTTGCGACCGGTGATTTCGGAACGTCGTTCCGGACGCGCGAGCCTGTGACGTTCATGATCGCCAAGCGGATATGGCCGACGCTCCAGCTCATCTTCACCGCCATGGCGTTTTCCGTCGTGATCGGTGTTCCCCTGGGTTTCATCGCCGCGCTGAAGCCGGGGGGTATCGTCGACACGCTGGCCATGGTCGTGGCGGTATCAGGCCTTTCGATCGCCAAATTCTGGCTCGGACTGGTGCTGATGTACTTGTTCGCGTTGAAGCTCGGCTGGCTGCCGAGTTTCGGCTATGGCGATGGCGGACTGAAATATCTGATCCTCCCGGCCGTGACGCTCGGCGTCTCGCCGATGGCGCTGTTCGCGCGGACGACACGCGCCGCGGTCCTCGAGATCATGACCGCGGATTTCGTCCGCACCGCGCGCTCCAAGGGCATGAGCGAGACCCGAGTCGTGAAGTGGCATGTGATGCGCAACGCGCTTGTCATCATTCTCACCACCGTCGGCCTGCAGTTCGGCGGGCTGATGGGGCAGGCGGTCGTGGTCGAGAAACTGTACTCCTGGCCGGGCATCGGCTCGCTGCTGGTCGACAGTGTCCTGCAGCGCGACATTCCGGCCGTCCAGGGCTCCATTCTTGTCGTGGTGCTGTCCTTTCTCGCTATCAATCTGCTGATCGACGTGCTCTACGGCGTGATCGATCCCAGGATCAGATACGCATGAAGCTCCGCGCCAATCTCATCATCGGTGGCGCGCTGTTCGCGCTTGCGATCCTGGTCGGCCTGCTCGCGCCATGGCTGGCGCATACCGATCCTGTCCTGGACGCCAATCTGCTCAACGCGGAAGAGCCTCCGAGCTGGACTTGGTGGTTCGGCACCGACGACCAAGGCCGCGACATCTATTCCCGCGTCGTCTATGGCGCGCGGGTTTCGCTGACGGTCGGCATCGTCTCACAGCTCATCAATAGCGTCATCGGCGTCGCGTTGGGCCTGAGCGCCGGCTATTGGGGCGGCTGGTGGGACGATGTCGTCAACGGCCTGACCAATCTCATGCTCGCGATCCCCTCGCTGATCTTCGCGTTGGCCATCATGGCGGTGCTCGGTCCCGGCCTGACCAGCCTGCTGATCGCACTCGGCTTGACCAACTGGTCCTTCACGTGCCGGATCGCGCGGGCCTCGGCGCTGTCGCTGAGGAGCCAGGGCTATGTGCAGGCCGCGACCGTGCTCGGCTACGGCGATCTCCGCATCATGATCACGCAGCTGCTGCCGAACATGCTAGGGCCGATCGTCGTCATCGGCACGCTCGGCATGGGCAGCGCGGTCTTGTCCGAAGCCGCGTTGTCGTTCCTCGGCCTCGGCGTCCGCCCGCCGTTTCCGAGCTGGGGCAGCATGTTGTCGGATGCCCGCGATCAGATCACGACCGCGCCGTGGCTCTCGGTGTTTCCCGGCCTTGCGATCTTCCTGACGGTGCTCGGCCTCAATCTGCTCGGTGACGGCCTGCGCGACATTCTCGATCCGCAATCGCGGAGCCGGCGCACATGACCCGCACGCCGCTGATCGAAGTCGAGGATTTGCGTATCGATCTCGACGATGGATCGCGGCGCGTTGCGGCGGCCGAGGGCATTTCATTCCGCATCGATCGCGGCGAGACGTTCGGCCTTGTCGGCGAATCCGGCTGCGGCAAAAGCATCACGGCGCTGGCCTTGATCGGCCTGTTGCGGCAGCCGTTGTCGATCGGCGGCGGTGTCATCCGGTTTGAGGGACGGGAGATCCAGCACCTTTCAGCCGCCAGGCAACGGGATCTGCGCGGCAATCGCATCGCCATGATCTTCCAGGAGCCGATGACGGCGCTCAACCCGGTCTCGCCGGTGGGCCGGCAGATCGCCGAGATGTTCGTGCTGCACAAGGGCAAGAGCTGGCGGGAAGCCGATAGACTGGCGGTCGAGGCGCTGGCGAGCGTGCGCGTTCCCGCCCCGGAGCGGCGCGTGAAGGATTACCCGCACCAGCTGTCCGGCGGCATGCGCCAGCGCGTGATGATCGCCATCGCGCTCGCTTGCGGTCCGGATCTCCTGATCGCCGACGAGCCGACCACGGCGCTCGACGTTACCGTGCAAGCCGAAATCATCGAGCTGATGCGGAATCTGTGTGCCGAGCGGGGAACCGCAATCCTGATGATCAGCCACGATCTGGGGCTGGTCGCCAATGTCTGCCGCCGCGTGGCCGTGATGTATGCCGGCCGCATCGTCGAGGAGCGCGGCTCGGCCGATATTTTCCGGGCACCCTCGCACCCCTATACGCGAGGCCTGGTTGCCTCGCTGCCGCGGCTCGGCAGTCGCGCAGCGCTTGGCCGCAGCCGCCTGACGGAGATCGCGGGTGTGGTCCCGGCCATCACGAATTTCCCCAACGGCTGCCGGTTCAATCCGCGTTGCGCGCAGGCGACCGATATTTGCAGGACCACCCCGCCGGAAGCGGATTTGCTGGACGCCGGCGGCCTGGTCAGGTGTCACCACCATGCATGAGCCGCAAGCTAGTTTGGTTGAAACACGGCCGGACGACGATGTCATTCTCAGCGTCAGAGATCTCGCGGTCCATTTTCCGCTCGGAGGCGGCCTGCTCGGGCGCGGCCGGCGGCTGCTCCACGCCGTCGACGGCGTCGATCTCACCCTGAAGCGGGGCGAATGCCTCGGCCTCGTCGGCGAGTCCGGCTCCGGCAAGTCGACGGTCGCATTGTCGATCCTTGGCCTCGTGACCCCGACGCGCGGCCGCATCGTGCTGGACGGACAGGACGTGACCAACCGACCATCCGGCGATCGGAAGGCGCTGGCCCGCATCGTGCAGATCGTGTTTCAGGATCCCTACGCCTCGCTCAATCCGCGCCAGACCGTTCGCCGCACGCTGGAAGATCCCCTGCGCGTGCATGGCGTCACGGCCAAGAGCGAGATCGACGACCGCGTCGCGAAGATGCTGCGGCATGTGGGCCTGCGGCCGGAGCAGGCCGACCGCTACCCGCATGAATTCTCAGGCGGCCAGCGCCAGCGCATCGGCATTGCGCGTGCGCTGATCCTCAATCCGAAGATCGTCATCTGCGATGAACCGGTCTCGGCGCTCGACGTCTCGATCCGCGCCCAGATCATCAATCTGCTGCTGGAATTGAAGGAAACGCTCGGCCTCTCCTACATCATGATCAGCCACGATCTCGGCGTCGTCGAACACATGAGCGACAAGGTCGCCGTGATGTATCTCGGCCGCATCGTCGAGAACGGCCACTGGCGCGAGATCTTCGAACGGCCCGCGCACCTCTATACGCAAGCCCTGATCGCCGCCATCCCCGATCCCTTGCGCCATGCGCCGCTGGCGACGACAGGGGGCGACCTTCCCAACCCGCTCAATCCGCCGAACGGATGCGCATTCAGCCCGCGATGCCGGTATGCGGAGGCTGTGTGTCGGCGCGAGCCGGGGCCTGTGCTGGAGACGCGAGCCGACGGGCACGCGGTGAGGTGTTGGCGAAGTGACGAAATTGGTGCAGCGAGCGTCGCTCTATCTCCGTTACCCTCCGTGCCGGTCGAGCCTATCGTCTGCCACCAACCAGACGAGGGCGGCGATTCGCTATCGAGTTCTCCGCCGGCAGCGCACGCAGCCACGCGCGAAAACTGACGATCTCCGGACAATCCGCGGTGCCTTCAGGCGAAACCAGCCAATCACCCAAACCCGATCCCTGATCGATCCGGTCGCAGCGATAGCCGGGATGGTGGCCGAGGCCGCGGGCGAGCAACAGGTCGACCTTGCCTTCGACCAATTCGTGCAGGCCGGCCGGGTGCAGCACCCGCAAGCCGATCTCCGCATGCGTGCTGCGAAACGCCGCCAGGTCGAGGCGGCGGAGGTCGAAGCCGCCATGGATGCCCAATTGCAGCAGCACCGCACCTGCCGGTTTCAATTGCGAGGTCGCCTCCGCAATGTGGCGAAAGCCTTCGGAGACGCCGGGCAGATAGGCCTGACCGGCGACGGTGAGGACGAGCTGCTTATGCAGCCGCTCGAAGAGCTGCACGCCGAGGCGCGCCTCCAGCGCCTTCACCTGCTGCCCCACGGCGGCGGGCGTCACGTGCAGCTCGTGTGCGGCCAGTTTGAAGCTGAGATGCCGCGCGGCGGCCTCGAAGGCGCGCAGCGCGTTGAGTGGGGAAGGGCGTAGGTCATCGGGCTCCATTTTGACACTGATGGGCTGTGGCCTTGCAATAGATTTTCTTGCGCTGAACCGCAGCAATGATGCTTTGCGGAGCGGTGATGGCGCCGGATACGGTCCGACCCGCAATCCGGAGAAACCTCGTGCCCCCAGCTCACCTCGTCAGCCACAATCCCGCAACAGTCCATGCGCCTGCCGGCGGCTACTGCATGGGACTTGAATTGACGCAGTATCGCCGCCTGTTGTTCATCAGCGGCCAGGTGCCGGAGAGACTCGACGGCACCGTGCCCGAAGGTTTCGAGGCGCAGTGCGAGCAGGCCTGGCGCAATTTGATCGAGGTGCTTGCTGCCGCCGGCCTTGGCATCGCGCATCTGGTCAAGGTCACCACGTTCCTGACTGACCGCAATCAACTCGTGACCAACCGCTCCATTCGTCGCGCGATGCTGCGCGAACACCAGCCTGCGCTGACGGTCGTGATCGTCGAGACCGTCGACAGCAAATGGCTGCTGGAGATCGAGGCGATCGCCGCGGAGTGAACCAGCCGACTTTGCAATGAGCCAATCATATCGGGTGTCCCATGGCTGAGATCATCCATCCGTTTTACGAAGCGCATCGCGGTGCAATGGAGGCCGCCATGCGCGATCGGCTCGATTTGGCCGAAGCGATGTTGCGTGAGTGCGCGCAACTTTCCGAGATCGACGAGATCAGGCGCGAGGTGATGGACGAGTTCGAAATCGTGCTCACCCAAATGCCCTATGTCGGCGGCGCGGCAAGCCGCATGAGCGATTTCTTCATGCGTCTGATGGGTTTTATGGCCATCAGCCGGGTGCTGCGGCGCCACGGCGTGCCGGTGCCTGTGATCGGCGAGATCGAGCGGGAAACCTACAAGGCGCAATTGCTCACCGCGCCTGAAGCGGAGCGTCTCGCCTCAGGGCGTCAATTCATGTCGCCGGAGAACCAGGCCTTGCTGCGCGAGCAGGCGGCAAGAAGCGCGACTGAAAGCCATCAGACCGAATTTCCGGAAGATTTCGTCTACGATTTCGTCGAGCCTGATACGGGTGACAGTTTTGAGTTCGGCATCAACTACAAGGCTTGCGGCTTCTGCAAACTCGCGGCGCGCCATGGCGACAAGGACATTTTGCCGAACATCTGCGGGCTCGATTTCGTTGCCTACGCAGCGCGAGGCATCCGGCTGGAAAGGACACAGACGTTAGCGGGCGGTGCGAGCCACTGCAATTTCCGGTTCTCGCGGCTTGCGCCGGATGAGAAAGCGGAGAGCTAAGCCGCGTTCTCATGCTCCGCGATCGAGGTGAGGCTGGATTGCCCCTGCTGTCACGTCGTCATTGCGAGCGCAGCGAAGCAATCCAGAATCTTTCCGCGGCGGCAGCCTAGATTGCTTCGCTGCGCTCGCAATGACGGAGTTTGGGGAGCGACCCTGAGCCCATCCGCGCCCGCTGCCACGATGACATCCTGCTCCTGTTTTGCCCGACGAGTCAAATGCCGCCACGGTCGCAGCTACACAATTTCGGGTTTTTGTAAGTCGTTGAATTCCCTCACAGTCTCTACTGTGCATGGGGTTGTTTTCGCGCTTTTTGTTTTGAGGGGCGGCTATTCCACCGCTTTCTCCCTCAGCCGCTGCGCATAAACATTGATCACCAGCGCTGCCAGCAGGATCAGGCCGCGGATCAGGATTTTCAGGAAGCTGTCGATGTTGACGTGGTCGAGGCCGTTGTTGAGAACACCGAGAACGAAGAGACCGACGATGGTGTTGCCGATGCCGCCGCGGCCGCCGAACAGGCTGGTGCCGCCGACGACGACGGCAGCGATGGAGTCGAGCAGATAGGTGTCGAACTCGTTCTGCTGCGCGCTGCCGAAATGAGCGACACCGAGCATGCCGCCGATCCCGGAGCACACCGCCGAAATGACCATCACCGCGCCGAGGATGAGCTTGACGTTAAGGCCGGAATATTCGGCCGCCTCGCGGTTGCCGCCGACCATGTAGACGTAGCGGCCGAAGCGCGTGTAGGTCAGCACCAGATGTCCCAAGAGGAGCATGATCGCGGCGACGATGACGATCCATGGGATGCCGCCGATCGATCCGGAGCCGAGCGTGGTGATCACGCCGGGCACCTTGTAGGCGATCTGGCCCCGCACCAGCAGCGCCGAGATGCCGGCCGCGATCTGCATCATCGCCAGGGTCATGATGAAGGAGGGGATGCCGATCACGGTCAGTCCCAGCGCATTGACGAGGCCGAGAAACGCGCACAGCAAAATGGCCAGCAGGATCGCTGCGGCCCCGGGCAGGGGAATGTTGGGAATGTTGACGTAGGATTCCTGGAGCGTGAAGTAGGCGACCGCGATGCCCGTGACGTTGGCGATGCTGGCGATCGAGAGGTCGATCTCCGCGCAGAGGATCACGAAGGTGAGGCCGACGGCGATGATGCCTGTGACGGAGACCTGCGTCAGGATGTTGCCGAGATTGTCCAGCGTCGCGAACGACGGACTGGCCAGCGCGAAGAAGCCGGACAGGAAGATCAGCGTCAGGAACGGGGCGATGTTGCGCATCTGCGAGCGCAGGAAGGGCGCAAGCCCTCGCGTCCGCTGCCCCGCCGCCAAAGCCGTGTCACTGCTTGCCATGGTGCTTCTCCGTCACGCCGCTTCCAGCAGGCGGTCCTTGCTGACCGGCTCGTTCTTGAATTCGCGCACCAATGCGCCGCGCTTGAGCACCAGGATGCGGTCGGCCAGCGACAGCACCGTTTCCGGCTCGGTCGACAGCACGATGATCGCGAGCCCCCTGGCGCGGAGATCACGGACGATGTTGATGACGTCGTTCTTGGCGCCGACATCCATGCCGCGAGTGGGCTCGCAGAGCACCAGCAGTTTTGGCGGATAGGTCAGCCATTTCGCCAGCGCGACTTTCTGTTGGTTGCCGCCGGAGAGCATGCCGAGATCGAGGCCGACCACGGGCGGCCTGATCTGGAGCTGCTCGACCTGGCGCTTTGCGATGTCGCGCTCCTGCGCCGGCTTGAGCAGCAACGCCGAGATGCGATCGAGGATGCTGATCGAGATGTTCTTGTAAACCGGCTCCTGGTGAAACAGCATCGCGCGCCGGCTCTCCGGCACCAGCGCCACCCCGGCGCGCCGCGCCGCCGCCGTGCTCGCGAAGGTCTTGGGCTTGCCCTCGACAGCGAGCGTGCCGCCGTCCGGCTTCAGCTTGCCGAACAAGATGCGCGACAGCTCCTGCTGGCCGCAGCCCATGAAGCCGTAGATGCCGAGCACTTCGCCGGCGCGCGCCTCGAAGGAGATGTCCTTCAGGCTGCGGGCCAGCGACAGCTGGTCGACCCTTAGGACAACCGAGCTGTCGCTCGGTTGGGGCAGCATCAAATCGTCGCTGTAGCTGTGCTCGAGCGCTTCGCCGCCGCGGCCGATCATGGCCTCGATCAGCGCGCCCTTGTTGGTCGCGGCACTTGCCGTCTCCGCGACCTTCCGCCCGTTGCGGAACACGGTGACCGTGTCGGACACGCGCAAGATGTCCTCGATGAAATGCGAGATGAAGACGATCGCCGTGCCTTCCTCGCGCAGGCGCCGCAGGGTCGCGAACAATCGCTCGACCTCGGGCGGAGAGAGGGCGGACGTCGGCTCGTCCAGGATGACGATGCGCGCGCCGGAGAACAGCACGCGCGCGATCTCGATCAGCTGCTGCAGCCCAATCGGGAGGTCGCCGAGCCTGCTCATCGGATCGACGTCGATGCCGAAGCGGGCGAGCTGCTCGCCGGCCTCCCGCGCCATCCGCCGCCATTGCACGAGGCCGAGCCGGTTGGTCGGCTGGTTGCCCAGAAACACGTTCTCCGCAACCGTGAGGTCGGGCGCGACCGACAGCTCCTGGTGCACCATGGCGATGCCGGCGCTGTGAGCGTCGCGGGCCGAGCGGAAATGCGTCTCCTGTCCGTCGATCAGGAAGCGACCCGAGAATTCGGTGTGCACGCCGGCGATGATCTTCATCAGCGTGCTTTTTCCCGCGCCGTTCTCGCCAACGAGACCATGGATCTCGCCGGGTGAGAGCGCGAAGTCGACACCACGAAGCGCCTCGACGCCGCCGAAGCTCTTCGTGATGCCCTGCAGTTCCAGAATGGGCGAACGATCCTCTCGCATGGAGGCTCAGATCAGGAAGTGATCCTGCATCCACTGCATGCCGGCGGCGTTGGCCTTGGTCACGACCGGACCGTCGGTGACGACGTTCTTCGGGATGCCCTGTCCGCTCTTTTCGCCCCCGACCACGGCGGAGACGCCCGCAATGATGGCGCCGCCATGAATGCGGCAGGACGGATTGCGCACGGTGGCGAACATGCGGCCTTCGCTGACGGCCTGGATCGCCGGCGGCATCGCATCCACACCGCCGATCAGGATGTTGGTGCGGCCCCGCGCCTTCATGATGTTGGCGGCGGCGAGCGCCATGTCGTCATTGTGGAAGAACGCCGCGTCGATCTGCGGATACTTCGTCAGGTAGGTTTCCCAGAGACGCGCGGTCTTCGACACATCCCAGTCGGCCGGCTGGGTGTCGAGCACCTCGATCCCAGGGAATTGCTTCACGACATTGTTGAAGCCCTTGGCGCGGCCCTGCGCGCCGGTGTGGCCGAGGGCTCCTTGCGTCATGATGATCTTGCCCTTGCCGCCCATGGCGTTGCACAGCGCCTGCGTCACCGAGGCGCCCATGAACTCGTTATCGGGGGCGAGGAAGGAGTGGACGTTGATCTGGTCGAGCGGCGCAATCAGCGTGTCCATATCGATCACGGGCGTGCCGGCGTCGATCATCTTCTGCACCGGCTGGGTGAGCGTGCCGATGCCAAAAGCCTGGATCGCGACGAAGTCCCATTTCTGCGAGGCCATGTTGTCGATCGCCGCGCGTTGCTTCACGGCATCGAGCTGGCCGTCGAACCAGGTGACCTCGACATTGAACAGCTTGCCCCAGAATTCCGCGGCCTGCTTGCCCTGCGCGCACCAGGTCGCCTGGAGGCCCGCGTTGGAGAACGCCGCCTTCAGCGGCTTCTCGCTTCGTCCGACTTCGGCTGCAAGGGCGGCGTTTATGCCCATGCTGCCGAGGATGGCAGTCGCGGCGCCGGCGGTTGCTGCCGCCTGAAGAAGATCGCGCCTCGTCGTCGAGAAATCTTTCGTCCCGGACATCGCTCGCTCCCATACAATTCTATCTCGGCGCGTCATTGATTGCGCGACCGATGTTCGAAAGTGTCTCACAAGAGTTGGTGCCACTCAATCCGCAATCAACGGCGGGGTCGCCGCGAGCCCGTGTTGGTGCAGCGCAAAGCGTCAGGCCTGTACGGCGGCGAACGCGTCGATCTCGATGAGCAATCGGTCCCATGCCTGCGCCATGCCCGGCGACCATTCATCGCGGAGAAGATCGCGCAGCGTATCCCTGATGACGGCGAAGAAGGCGATGAACAGCTCGCGCGGCGTGCCGTAGCCATCGTGCGATACGACCTCGCATGTGATCAGCCGGAATTGCCCGCGGCGATCACCGGCGAAGTCGAGAATCGCCTCGATCGTGAGTGCGAGCATCGATCCCATCACGATCTCGCTGCCTAGCGTGCGGAACATCGCCCGGGTTTCGGGATGCTGCTCGAACAGCCGCGATAGACGAGTGGCGTGAGATCGATGCAGCGCGAGGCTGCAAGTTCAAAGCTCTGTTCGATCGGATTGGGAGAAGGATTCATCGGTGCTTTAGCCCCGCAGACAAAAAAAGAGCGGGGCCCTAGCCCCGCTCGAAAATTGTGTCGACCCTATTATCCCCGATTCTAAGATTTGATCTTGATTGGCGGGGCGACGCTGCATTTTGCGCGTCAGGGGCTCCTCCCGAGACTTGGACCACCAGACTTCGACCTCGCGGCCAGCCTGAGCAAAAGGATGCTAGATCAACTTTTCTCACTTGTCATCATTTTCGGCAACGAATGTTCAAAATTCGAGCAATTGACGAAATGATCGGACGGCCGGCCGCATAAGTGTATGACAAATATAAGAAATCTGTGGATGGGCCAGGTCTCGACTGCCTCAAATCCCGGAGGTCCCCTCCCTTGGGCCGGCCGGACCACAGTTTCCGGGGAATTTGCGCTGGACCAAGAAGGCGGCGGAACCGGGCTCGACTTGGCCATCCGCCGGTGTTTAGTTAGTAGACGAACAAACGGTTCAGCGGATGCGCGCACGGCTGCAAAAATTCCTACCTCTGGTCCTGCTTGCCCTAGTGATGCAGGTGCTGGCGCCGATTGCCGCCTGTCTGGCGGCCGGCCAGGCCGTGGCCGATCCGCTGTCCGCCGCCGTCATCTGCCACAGCGCAGGCGAGCAAGGCGGGCTGAACGATCCGGCGGGTACGCCGGTCGCACATGCCGGTGCGTGTGCCCTCTGTTGCCTGGCGCAGGTGGGCGCGTCGCTCGATTCGCCGCCGCACGCCGCACTCTCCGTTCCCTTGCGCCACGCCCAGCGCGTGGTGTGGCGCGCGGCGGAGGCATTCGCCGGCGCGGCCCATAAGGGCACAAACGCCCAGGCGCGCGCCCCGCCTCAATTTTCCTGACGACTCTCGTGATCGCCGCGGTCCGCCGCAGGCGATTGATGCTGTCGAATGGCCGGAGAGAAAGCCCGGCGTCAGGAATGCCCTATGTTACGTTGTCATGCCCGCCGTGGCGTGAGCGTCGTTGCCATTCAGGCCGCGCTGCTTGCGTCGTCGAGCGGAGCCTTTGCCCAAGACAGCAGCGCAGTGCTGCCGCCAATCACGGTTGAGGCGCCTCACCAGAAGCGTACGCCGGCGGTCCGACCGCCACGCAATTCTGCGCGATCGGCCCGCATCACCCGAAGCCTGCGAACGACCCCATCACCGCAGGAAACCGTGAGCGACCAGAGTGCAGGGGCTCCGGGTGCCCTGACGGTTCTGACTGCTCAACAAGCGCTGGCGGAAATTGACCAGACTCCGGGCGGCGTGGCGCTCGTGTCGGCCGAGGCGTACAGGAACTCGACGCCGTCCAACACGATCAAGGATGTTCTGGATTACGTGCCCGGCGTGTACGCCCAGCCCAAATGGGGCGACGACACCCGTCTTTCGATTCGCGGATCCGGCCTGTCGCGCAATTTTCATCTGCGCGGCGTGCAGCTCTATATGGACGGCATTCCGATCAACACCGCGGATGGCTATGGCGATTTCCAGGAGATTGATCCGAGCGCCTACAAATATGTCGAAGTCTTCAAGGGCGGCAATGCGCTTCAGTTTGGCGCCAATTCGCTGGGGGGCGCGATCAACTTTGTGACCCCGACTGGCCGCGACTCGTTTCCGAACGGTGTATCCTTCGATGTCGGAGGATTCGGCTACAAACGACTTCAGGCGAACGCGGGAGGCGTCAACGGGCGGTGGGATGGTTTCGTGACCGCTTCCGCGCAGGCCGCAGACGGATTTCGCGATCAGAGCTTCGGCTCGAGCAACCGTTTGAGCGGTAATGTGGGCTATCAGTTCTCCGCGGATGTCGAGACACGGTTCTACCTCAATGCCAACGAGGTGCGGCAGCGAATTCCGGGTACCGTGACCAAGACGTCCGCTTTGACCGATCCGGAAGCTGCTGCACCCGCGAATGTTGCGATGGATCAGCAGCGCAATATCGATACTGTCAGGCTCGCCAACAAAACCACCGTTCGTTTCGATGATACCAAAGTCGAATTCGGCGCCTTTGGCGTCGATCGCCATTTGATGCATCCGATCTTCCAGTGGCTGGACTACCGTTACAAGGACTACGGCGGATTCGCGAAGATCACGGATGACCGCACCATTGGCGGCTTCCGCAACAAGTTGGTCGCAGGCGTCAATGTGCTGAACGGCAGCATTGACAACCAGCAGTTCGCCAACATTGGCGGGCAGAAGGGCGCACTGCTTTCTTCCTCGATCGATCGGTCGGAGAATATTTCCGCCTATGTCGAGGACAGCTTCTACGTCCTTCCAAATCTTGCGCTGATCGGCGGCACGCAATTTCTCTACGCGACCCGCAATCGGCAGGATCGCTTCATCAGCGACGGGGATCAATCGGGGGCAACGCGCTTTAATCTCTGGTCGCCGAAAAGCGGTCTGTTGTGGCAAATCGATCCGGCTTGGCAGGCCTTCGCCAATGTCTCGCGGAGTGCCGAGGTGCCGAGCTTCGGCGAAAGCGCGATCGGTCTCGGCATTCCGACGATCCCGTTCACCAGCATCCGCCCGCAGATTGCGACCACGTACGAAATCGGGACTCGCATGAAGCGATCTGATTATGCCTGGGAACTGACTGCCTACCGGGCCAACATTCGCGACGAATTGCAATGCCTCTATAGTGCTTTCGGCAATTGCAATGTGACCAATGCCGACCGCACCATCCATCAGGGCGTCGAGGCCGGCGCGGGCGCAGCCATCTTTCGTGACATCTTCGTCAATGGCCCGGCGCCGGACAAGATCTGGCTAAATGTCGCCTATTCCTTCAACGACTTCCGCTTCGACAAAGATCCGATCTTCGGAAACAATCGATTGCCGGGAGCCCCAACTCACTATTTGCGCACGGAGCTTCTCTACAAGCACCCTACCGGTTTCTATGTTGGACCCAACGTAGAATGGGTGCCACAGGCCTACTTCGTCGACAGCATGAACACGCTGACGACAGAGCCTTACGCCCTGTTGGGATTGAAAGCCGGATTCGACAATGGCGGCCCGATGTCTGCCTACATCGAGGGGCGCAATCTCACCAACAAGACCTACATAGCCAGCGCCAGCATCATCGATCGAGCGACGGCGACGTCAGCATTGTTTGAGCCGGGTACTGGAAGAGCAGTATACGCTGGAATGAGGTATCGATGGTGACGCTCTATGCTCGGCTCCGCGGCAGGCCCGCATTCCGAATGCCGATGCTGACGGCGGCGGAAAGTGATCGCAAGAATGCAGGGCCATTCTTGGCCCGATCAATCGAGAAAGAGGCAATCAACATGAAGAATATCGGACGAACTCTCCTTGCAATTTCACTGTTGCTGACCGCCTGTGCCGTCGCGCAGGCCGAGGACATCAAGGCCGGCGATCTCGTCATCTCGCACCCGTGGAGCCGGGCGACGCCGGGCGGCGCCAAGGTCGCCGGCGGCTATCTCACCATCGAGAACAAGGGCACAGTGGCCGACAAGCTGGTCAGCGTTTCCGCGGATATCGCGGGGAAGGCCGAGGTTCACGAGATGGCGATGGAGAACGGCGTGATGAAGATGCGCCTGCTCGACAAGGGCCTGGTGATCGATCCCGGCAAGACGGTGAAGTTCGCCCCCGGCGGCTACCACCTCATGCTCCAGGAGCTGAAGGGCCCCTTCAAGCAGGGCGACAAGGTGCCAGTGACGCTTCAGTTCGAGAAGGCCGGCAAGGTCGCCGTTTCCCTCGACGTCCAGGGCGTCGGCGCGCAGGCGCCCGGCGACAGTGGGCACATGATGAAGAAAATGCCTGATCATTCTGGAATGAAGATGTGACGAGCATGATCTGGACCTTTGGGAGATCCAATATGTCGAAGCGAACCTGGCTGATTGTTCTGAGCGTATTTGCGGCAACGCCAGCGACTGCGCACGTCTTCCTCGAAGGCAAGCAGGCAACCGTGGGGGGATCGTACAAGGCCGTCTTCGCTGTCCCGCACGGTTGCGCCGGCTCGCCCACGGTGAAAATCCGGGTGCAGATCCCGGAAGGCGTGATCGCGGTGAAACCGATGCCGAAGGCGGGCTGGAGTGTTGACGTGGTCGAGGGCAAATATGCCAGCGAATACGACTATCACGGCAACAAGCTTTCGTCCGGCGTCAAGGAGGTGACCTGGTCCGGCGGTAAGCTGCCGGACAAGAACTATGACGAGTTCGTCATGCACACGGCCCTGACCGACACGCTCAAACCGAACACAATCCTGTACTTCCCCGTCGTCCAGGAATGCGAGACCGGCGTCAGCCGCTGGATCGAGATCCCCGCGGAGGGGGCAGGGCATTCGCACGAGGGCAAGTCACCGGCGCCGGGCGTAAAACTTCTGCCAAAACCCTGATGCGCCTGCTCGCCGCGCTGGCGACGCTGCTTCTCGTTGTCGGCTTCGCGACCGGCGCCTCGGCGCACGCGGCGCTCGTCGCGGTCGAGCCGGCGAGCGGCAGCATGCTCGCGAGCGCGCCGAAGGCGGTGGAGTTGCGCTTCAATGAGACAGTGACGCCGGGCGCGATCCGGCTGATCGACGGCGCGGGCAGGGCGCGGGATGATGTGCGCGTCAACGCATCGGGCGAGACCATCTCGGTCGCGATGCCGATGGACATGCCGCAGGGCACGGCGGTCGTCAGCTATCGCGTGATCTCGCAGGACGGTCATCCCGTCACGGGATCGGTGATCTTCTCTATCGGCACGCCGACGGGGACGCAACCTCCCGCAAACGCCGATCGCGGATTGAACGTGCTGATCTGGCTGGCGCGGGTCGGTCTCTATCTTGGCCTCTTCGTCGGCGTCGGCGGCGTGTTCTTTGCGCGCTGGGTTGCGTGGTCGATGACGGGCATAACCGTCCCGCGTGTGGCGCTCGCCATCGGTCTCCCGAGCGCGGTGGTGTCCCTTGGCGTGTTGGGGCTTGATCTCCTCGGGCTACCGTTGTCGGCTCTCGCGACGATGGCTCCCTGGAAAGTGGCATTCGGGACCAGCGCGGGCCCCGCCTTGCTCGTGGCCGTCGCTGCAATGCTGTTCGCATTGCTGGCGCTAGGCAGCGCGTGGTGCGCGCGCGCTCTGGCCATTATTGCCTTCGTCGGCGTCGGCTTGTCGCTGGCAATGACCGGGCACGCCGCTACGGCACCGCCCGAACTGTTGACCCGGCCGGCAATCTTTCTCCATGGTCTTGGTGTTGCCTTCTGGATTGGAGCCCTCGCACCGCTGGTCGCCCTGTTATCGAAGCGGCCCGCCGTGGCATTGCCTGTCGTGAACCGCTTCTCTCGCCTCGCCGCGCCGGTCGTTGGTGTTCTCGCATTGACCGGCCTCGCGCTCGCCATCGTCCAGCTTGAGGATCCGTCTGCATTGGTCGAGACCCGCTACGGGCTCATCCTCTCGATCAAGCTCGCGCTGGTCCTCGTGCTGTTGGCGCTTGCCGCGCTCAACCGCTTCCGCCTGACCCCGGCGCTCGCGGGAGATCACAAGGCTGCGCCGGCCCTGAAGCGCTCGATCGTGATCGAATGCGCCATCGCGCTCGGCATCTTCGCCGTGGTCGCCGGCTGGCGCTTCACGCCGCCGCCGCGGACGATCGTTCCGGAGACCCCGCTGGCGATCCACATCCACACCGACAGGGCGATGTTTCAGATCCTGGTCTCGCCGGGTAAGGCGGGTATCGACGATTTCGTGCTGCAGCTCATCACTGGCGAGGGGGCGGTGCTGGAGGCCAAGGAGGTGACGCTGACGCTGAGCCTGCCCGAACGCGGCATCGAGCCGATGGAGCGGAACGCCTCGCTCGGGCCGGACAGCTACTGGCACGTGCGCAAGGTCGAGCTGCCCTTTGCGGGCCGCTGGCATGTGCGGATCGACGCGCTGGTGAGCGATTTCGAGAAGATCACGCTGGAGGACGAGCTTGAGGTGGCGGCGCCCTGAATCGGGCTCTTCGGCACATCACGTCGAATCTGAAGTCGACGGAAAAATGACAGGAATTCCGCTGTGTTAGCGGGTTTTCCTCATTCCCGGTCTTGTGTTTTGGCTCCCAATCCGGTTTCACTGCAAGTCATCACTGATTCCTCGAGTATTGCCATGCGGTTGTCGCGGTTCTTTCTGCCCATTCTGAAGGAAAATCCGAAAGAGGCGGAGATCGTCTCGCATCGGCTGATGCTGCGTGCCGGCATGATCCGGCAGGAGGCCGCCGGCATCTATGCCTGGCTGCCGCTCGGCTTCCGCGTGCTCAAGAAGATCGAGCAGATCGTGCGCGAGGAGCAGGACCGCTCTGGCGCGCTGGAACTGTTGATGCCGACGCTGCAGCTTGCCGACCTCTGGCGCGAGAGCGGCCGCTACGATGCCTATGGCCCCGAGATGCTGCGCATCGCCGACCGGCACAAGCGTGAGCTGCTGTATGGCCCGACCAACGAGGAAATGATCACCGAGATCTTCCGCGCCTATGTGAAGTCCTACAAGAGCCTGCCGCTGAATCTCTATCATATTCAATGGAAATTCCGCGACGAGCAGCGTCCGCGCTTCGGCGTGATGCGCGGCCGCGAGTTCCTGATGAAGGACGCCTATTCATTCGACCTCAACGAGGCCGCGGCGCGCGTCGCCTACAACAAGATGTTCGTCGCGTATTTGCGCACCTTCGCGCGGATGGGGCTGAAGGCTATCCCGATGCGCGCCGAGACCGGCCCGATCGGCGGCGATCTCAGTCATGAGTTCATTGTGCTGGCCGAGACCGGCGAATCCGGCGTGTTCATCAATCGCGACGTGCTGGACCTGCCGGTGCCGGGCGAGGACGTCGACTATGAGAGCGATTTGACGCCGATCATCAAGCAATGGACGTCGGTCTATGCGGCGACGGAAGACGTTCACGACGCCGCGCGCTTCGAGCAGGAAGTGCCCGCGGACAAGCGGGTGAACACCCGCGGTATCGAGGTCGGGCAGATCTTCTATTTCGGCACGAAGTATTCCGAGGCGATGAAGGCGCTGGTGGCAGGCTCCGACGGTGTCGACGTGCCGATCCACGGCGGCTCCTACGGCGTCGGCGTCTCGCGCCTGCTCGGCGCCATTATCGAGGCCTGCCATGACGATGCCGGCATCAAATGGCCGGAGGCCGTTGCCCCGTTCCGCGTGTCGATTCTCAACCTCAAGCAGGGCGATGCCGCGGTCGATGCGGCCTGCGAGAAGCTCTATGCGGAGCTGTCCGCCAAGTGCGTCGACGTGCTCTACGACGACACCGACCAGCGCGCCGGAGCCAAATTCGCCGCCGCCGACCTGATCGGCATTCCGTGGCAGATCATGATCGGGCCGAAAGGGCTCGCCGACGGCAAGGTCGAGCTCAAGCGGCGAAGTGACGGCGCCCGCGAGATCATGTCGCCTGCGGACGCGGTCGCAAGACTTGTGGGCTGATAAGGCTGGTCGGCTGAATATTGTTCATCGCCCGAGATCGCGGCCGCCAATCCGGCCACATTTGACCCCGAATCATGGGACTATCGAGCGATGGATGAGACCATGACCGAAACTGTTCAAACCGCGCCTTTTGCGCCATTCGAGTGGATGCTGTCGGGGCGTTACCTACGGGCGCGCCGCAAGGAGGGATTCATCTCGGTCATCGCTGGGTTCTCCTTCCTCGGCATCATGCTGGGCGTGGCGACACTGATTATCGTCATGGCCGTCATGAACGGCTTCCGCAAGGAGCTGCTCGACAAGATACTCGGGCTCAACGGCCACATCCTGGTCCAGCCGCTGGAATCGCCGCTGACCGACTGGAAGGACGTCGCCGACCGCCTCAGTCAGGTCCAGGGCATTCGGCTCGCCGCGCCCGTGGTGGACGGCCAGGCGCTGGCGTCATCGCCGTGGAACGCCTCCGGCGTCCTGGTGCGCGGCATCCGCTCCGACGACCTCAACAACCTCACCTCGATCGCCAAGAACATCAAGCAGGGCTCGCTCGAGGGTTTTGATGACGGGCAGGGGGTCGCGATCGGCCGGCGCCTCGCTGACCAGCTGTCGCTGCACGCCGGCGACAGCATCACGCTGGTCGCGCCAAAGGGCGCAGTCACGCCAATGGGCACGACACCGCGCATCAAGCCGTACAAGATCGCCGCGGTATTCGAGATCGGCATGTCCGAGTATGATCTCGGCTTCGTGTTCATGCCGCTCGCGGAGGCGCAGGCCTATTTCAACCGCAGCAACGACGTCACCTCGATCGAGGTCTTCACCACCAATCCGGATCAGATCGTCGCGTTCCGCCAGGCCGTGACGGAGGCGGCGGGCCGGCCGGTGTTTCTGGTGGACTGGCGGCAGCGCAACTCGACCTTCTTCAACGCGCTCCAGGTCGAACGCAACGTGATGTTCCTGATCCTCACCATGATCGTGCTGGTCGCCGCGCTCAACATCGTTTCCGGCCTGATCATGCTGGTGAAGGACAAGGGCAGCGACATCGCGATCCTGCGGACCATGGGGGCCTCGCAAGGCTCGATCATGCGCATCTTCCTGATCACGGGCGCCTCGATCGGCGTGGTCGGTACGATGGTCGGCTTCATCGTCGGGCTGGTGATCTGCCTGAACATCGAATCGATCAGGCAATTCCTGTCCTGGCTGACCAGCACCGAACTGTTTTCGCCAGAGCTATATTTCCTGTCGAAGCTGCCCGCCGAGATCGACATCGGCGAGACCTCGGCCGTCGTGATCATGGCGCTGACGCTGTCGTTCCTGGCGACGCTGTATCCGTCCTGGCGCGCCGCGCGCCTCGATCCCGTCGAAGCGCTGCGGTACGAGTGAGGGGCTGATGGAGCAGCAGGGGGCGGAAGATGTACCGGTCATTTATCTCCACGAGATAAAGCGACAGTACTTGCAGGGCGAGGTGCCGCTGACGATCCTCGACGGCGCCAAGCTCGCGCTGTGGGCGGGCCAGTCCGTCGCGCTGGTGGCGCCGTCAGGCTCGGGCAAGTCGACGCTGCTGCACATTGCGGGTCTGTTGGAAGCGCCCGATTCCGGCGAGGTCTACGTCAATGGCGCGCCGACCTCGCAACTGCCCGACATCGAGCGCACCCAGCTTCGCCGCACCGATATCGGCTTCGTCTACCAGTCCCACCGGCTGTTGCCGGAGTTCTCGGCGCTGGAGAACGTCATGCTGCCGCAGATGATCCGCGGCCTCAAGAAATCCGAGAGCGTCAAGCGCGCCAAGGAGATCCTTGGCTATCTCGGCCTCGGCGAGCGCATCACGCACCGTCCGTCCGAGCTGTCGGGCGGCGAGCAGCAGCGCGTTGCAATCGCGCGCGCGGTGGCCAATGCTCCGCGGGTGCTGTTTGCGGACGAGCCGACCGGCAATCTCGATCCGCACACCGCTGACCACGTCTTCCAGGCCCTGATGCAGCTCGTCAAGGCGACCAAGGTCTCGATGCTGATCGCGACCCACAACATGGAGCTCGCCGGCCGGATGGACCGCCGCGTGTCGCTGTCGAACGGCCAGGTGGTCGAGCTCGAGTAAAAACCGCGAAAACAACCCCATGCACAGTAGCCAAGTGCTTGGGCGCACTGACGAAAAAAATGGTGCTCCCGGGAGGTTCAAGGCCGGATCACCGTCAATTTGAACGGCCCGCCATTGGCTGCGGCATGGGCTACCGCCTCATCGGCGTGGTCGAGGTCGAAGGCCGTGGCCTCGTACTCCTCCAGCCTCAGCAGTCCCGCGCGCACCAGCGCGATCAGGCGGCTTGCCGCATCCGGCGGATACATCCAGACGCCGTGGATGCTGATGCAGTTGCGCATGATCCAGGGGTAGGGCAGCTCGAGGCCAGCGCCGCCGGCCATGCCGACGCCACCCATCAGCACGACGCGGCCATTGGGGCGCACCGTCATGATCGCCGCGCGCACCACATTCGTGCTCACCGAGGGCGGCATGATGTCGAGCACGCAGTCGATCGGCCCGGGCGCCGCACGCTTCATGCTCTCGCGGTCGTGATCCTCGTTGCCGGAGAGTTTGACCGGCTTCACGCGATCGCCGAAACGGCGGACGAGGTCGGCCAAGATCTTGTCGTTGCGGCCGGGCGCGACCACGCAGGCCGCGCCCATCGCGAGCGCGACGGAGACGGCTGCGCTGCCGAAATTGCCGGTGGCCCCGCTCACCAGCACGGTCTCGCCGGGCTGAAGGCTGGCGGCGAGAAAGCCGCCATAGGGCACCAGCAGCGTCCCCAGCGCGCACCATCGCGTGGCGTCCTCCGACGCGATCGTGCCAAGCCGTTTGACGTTCTCCGTCGGCACCCGCATCTGCTCGGCGAACGAGCCATGGCGAAAATGCTGTTGCAGGCGCATGGCGCCGGCACCGGGGGCAGTGAGTCCTTGCAGGGCAATGTCGGGCGCTGCGGCGTCGTCGCGCGAGCGCACCGTCGGGTCGCAGAACACCCAGTCGCCAACGCTGAGCTTGGTTGCGTCCGGGCCGATGGCGCGCACCCGGCCGATGCCGCCTGGCCCCGGGATGATCGGCAGGTCGAGGGCATAGTTGCGTGCCCCGCTGAAGACCTCGTTCATGTAGGACAGCACCCGCGTTGCGATGACGTCCACGATGACCTCGCCCGTGCCGAGCACAGGGTCCGCGGCTTCCTCAATCGCAAGCGGCGATCCAAATGATTTCAATACGGCAGCTTTCATGATCTCACCTCAAAGTGGGTTGAAGCCCATATGCGCCGCCTTTCCAGGCCCAGGAAGGCCTGGTATTATCCTAGTATTCCCCAAGCCCTCCATCGAGGCACGTCACCATGGCCGACCCACGCCGCGTCGAATTCGGCGACTTCCTCAGGTCCCGCCGCGAAAAGCTGTCGCCGAAGACGGTCGGGCTTCCCGCGGGCCGGCGGCGTCGCACGGCGGGCCTGCGCCGCGAAGAGGTGGCGCAGCTCGCCGGCATCGGCGTCGACTGGTACATCCGCCTCGAGCAGGGCCGCACCGTCAGCCCCTCGGTCACCACCGTGGATGCGCTGGCGCGAGCGTTGCGCCTCAGCAAGACCGAGCACGCCCATCTCAAGGCACTTGCGCGCGACGGCGATAGGCGCGCGTTCACGCGCGAGATCGTGCCGCCCCCCGTTCGGCGGATGATCGAGAGCCTGGCGCAGCCGGCCTATGTCACGGGGCGGCGCTGGGACGTGCTGGCCTGGAACGCGGCGGCCGAGGAGATCTTCGGGTTCGGACAATTGCCCGAGCAGGACCGCAACACGCTGCTGCTGGTCATGACGAACAAGCAGACGCGAAAATTCTACGGTGCCGGCTGGGCTGACATCGCCAAGAGCATGGTCGCGATGTTTCGCGCCACTCACGACGTCTGGGCCGGCGATCCCGCCTTTACGGAATTGCTGACGCGGCTGCGCCAGGGCAGTCCGGAATTCGTCAAATGGTGGGAGGCGCACGAGATCCGCAGCACTGCCGCGGGCCTCAAGATCATGAACCATCCGACCAAGGGCGTGCTCCGGTTCGAGCACACGAGCTTTCAGGCCAATGACGATCCGGCGCTGAAGCTCGTGATCTACACGCCGGTGTAGATTGCGGAAACATGGGGTCGAAGCTCGTCACGTATGACGGTCGATGATCTGAAGGAGCCGATCGCAGGACGCCTCGATCCTCTTGTGGGGAGATGTGGCGACGCCCAGCAACAGGCCGGATCGCGCCGAGGCCGCGGACGCATGCCATAGCGACAGGGGCGTGGGCGCCAACCCAAACGATGCTGCTTCCCTCGCGATCGCGACGTCGGAGGTTCCGTCCGGCAGTCTCAGGACCGCGGCCAATCCGGCGATCGCAACGTCCTTCGCAACGTCCTTGGCGCGTGCCTTCAAATATTTCAGCAGCGCATCGCCTTGCGCGGCATAGGCCCGCTTCGTGCGTCGAAGATGCCGCAGATAGTGGCCGTCGCGGATGAATTCGGCGGTTGCGAGCTGTACGGAGGGCCCGGGCGCCGGAGCGAGGCATGCCGCTACCTCGGCAAAACGGGATGCCAGAGAAGCGGGTGCAACGACGAAGCCCAGCCGCAAGGCAGGAGTCAGGGTCTTGCTGAACGACCCGATGTGAATCACGCGCCCGAAACGATCGAGAGAGGCGAGCGCCGGTGTGGCCCGCCCTCTCAGCTGAAGCTCGCTCAGATAGTCGTCCTCGATCACCCATACCCCTTCCTGGGCTGCCCAGTCGAGAAGACATGAACGTCTTGCCAGCGACAAGGTGGAGCCAAGCGGTGCCTGCTGTCCCGGCGTCACGACCACCAATGCAGCATCAGGAGCGTGTTTCAGGCCGTAACCGACGTCAATGCCGTCTGCATCAACTGGGATCGGCCTGATCGACAACCTTGCAAGCTCAAGGCCGTGTCTTGTGAAGGGGAAGCCCGGGTCCTCCATCCAGACCTTCTTCTGCTCGAGGCCGAGAACCCGCAGTGCCAGTCCGAGGCCGCTGCTGAAGCCGCCGGTGATGATGATCTGCGACGGTGCACATTCGATCCCCCGCGCCAGCGCGAGATATGCCGCAATGTCGCGCCTCAATTCCAGCTCGCCGCGGGGATCCCGATAAATGGCCGGTGCGCTGGTTTCCGCGCGCACCGCCCGCGTGCGCATCCTCGAGAAGAGCTTGGCGGGAAAGGTCTCGTGAGCGGGCACACCCATTTGGAAAACGGCCGGTCCCGCAGTGAGCTCCTGGTACATCTCCATGAACGAGCCGGGGTGGGGAGCGGCTTCCTGCCGAGGGGTAAAGGCGGGTCGATCCGCAACACGCGTTCCGGTCGCGCGCGACGCGACGATCAGTTGCGCAGAGGAAAGTTTTTCGTAGGCCGATCGCACGGTGCCGCGCGCCACGCCCAGCTGAGCCGCCAAATCCTGCCATGAGGGCAGACGAGCTCCCGGCGCCAGCACGCCGCTCTCGATGGCAGCTCCGATACCTCTGCGGATTTGTTCCGCCAATGGCGTCTTCGCAGATCGATCGAGCTCCAGCTGCAGCGGTTTGACCATGCCCCCCTGGTACACGATTTTCGTCCATTCTTGGTGCTTTTTTGTAGACCAGGGCGGGGCCATTTATCGGGCAGGGAAGTACATGGCGGAAGTACATGGCGACAGCCGCCGAACAGAACCGATCATGGAGTATGAAAATGGCTAAGCGTCTCGACTACGACCGCATTGCACCCGCAGGCATGAAAGCGCTCGGCGGCGTTTACGGCTATGTCATGCAGAGCAATCTTCCTGCAACGCTCGTCACTCTGGTTTATCTGCGCATTTCGCAGATCAACAATTGCGCCTACTGCCTCGACATGCACACGCGCGATCTGCTGAAGAGCGGACAGAAGATCGAAAAGATCGCGCTGGTGCAGGCCTGGGCGGAAGGCGGTCATCTCTTCGACGAGCGGGAGCGTGCCGCCCTCGCATGGGCTGAAACGGTGACCCGTGTGGCCGACACCGGCATCCCGGATCAAGCTTACGAGGCTGCCCGCGCCGTCTTCGAGGAGCGCGAGCTCGTCGATCTCACCATCGCGATCGGCCTGATGAATGCGTACAATCGCATGGCAATCAGCTTCCGAAATACGCCACAGGCCGCGAAAGAGATGGCAGCCTGACCCCGGTGCCAGACGGCAAGAGGGTAAACACATGCCATCGACTGCGACGGCATGTCCTGAGATATCGGCGATTCAAGGCAGGAGCTTGAAATGACCATCGCAATTTCCGGCGTGAAGATTCCCGACAGCAAGATCGCACGGGAGGCCGCCGAGCTGGTGCGCCAGTACGAAAACGACATGTTGTTCAACCACTCGGTCCGCGTCTTTGTGTTCGGCGCGATCAAGGGACATCGGCAAAATCTGAAATTCGATTCCGAGCTGCTCTACATCGCGGCGCTGTTCCACGATCTCGGGCTTGTCGACCATTACCATACACAGACCAAGCGATTTGAAGTTGATGGCGCCGATGCCGCCCGCGAATTTCTGAGGGGGCACGGCATCGACGAGCCAAAAGCCGATCTGGTTTGGGAGGCGATCGCGTTACATACGACGCCCGGAATTCCACAATACATGCGGCCGGAAATCGCTCTCACGAATGCGGGTGTGTTGGTCGACGTCGTGGGGATTGGCTATGACGAGTACTCGCCAGAGCAGCGCGACCAGGTGACCACCGCATTTCCGCGCGGTGATTTCAAGAACGAATTCCTTCAGGTACAAACCTGCTCGGCCTTGAAGAAGCCGCAGACCACGTTCGGGACTGTCAATTTCGATTACATCGAAGATCACGACCCCACATTTCACAAGCCGAACGCATGCACGCGCATCCGCAACACTCCCTGGCGGAGCTGACCTTCGGCGCGATGTTCGAGTTTCGCCACGTTGACTCATGGCGACGGTGCGGCCGGGGGCGTTACGCTGGCGTTCGGCTGCTGAATGGCCGGCCACGGGCTCTTCGGAGCCGGCGTCGCCACCGCGCATGACGCCGCAAGCTGCGGCCACACTGACGTCAGGCCCGTCAAGTCGATGTCGAATTTCGTGATGTCCGCCTTGTCGTCGGGTAACAGCGTGGTTTCGCGGACATGGAGGGAGCGGGACGCCAGTATCGCCTTGAGCATGTCCGGATCGATGCTGCCGCGCCAGACTTCGTATTTTCCGGCCCGCAACACAGACCCTCCGGCCGCGTTGTCCGGAGCGGCGTCCGCCGTCACCAGGATGGTGGTCTTGGCGATGGCCGTCTCGTCGATCTCGCGCGCGAATGTCAACGGCACGCGCTTTCCGCTTTCGCAGGACAGACGCCATTCCATAGGCCGGAACGACGCGCCGTTCTCCTTCAGCATCGCGATCTTGCGGACGAAGGGGCGCGCTTCCTTTTCCAGTTTCCACGCCGTTTCGGCAAGCGAACGCGTGTCGATGCCGAAACGATAGAGCTCGGCGCGCGTCAGCAGGTGCAGGTTTTCGAACTTCACCGTCCGGATCAGATCGTCTAGCTCGCGGCTGATCCCCATCGCCGCGATGAACGCAGCGCGATCGCGATCGGCCCTGGCCATCCGGCGCTGCCTGTATTCCGCGACCGCCGCCGGAGGCGGATGCCCGTGAAAGGCAAGGACCAGCCTGGAATTATGGACCGCCAGCGCGGCGTCGGGGGCGACCTCGCGCGATGTCGCTCCGAGAAACAGGTAGCCGCAGGCCGAGTTGCACATCGCATGGTAAGTGGTGAGTTCGGCTTCCACCTCGCCGCCGGTATTTTTTATTTTCAGGCACGCGGCGTCCACCTGCGTGCCCGCGGCGCACGCCGTCGCGATGGTCCGGCCAACCCGAGCGATCGCCTTGCGGCTGCGCAACAACCGCCCGATGACATAGGACTGCTCCACGTTTCCGCCCGGTGAATAGAGGTAGATCGGACGCTGCGTGTCCTTGACGCCGGCAAGGAAGCGGCGAATGCGCGGCGCAGCGTCCTGGTCGATATCGCCCTCGATGGCGATCCAGCGGTCGCAGCCCGGTCCGCAGGCGTCTGGTGGTCCCTTGGCAAGATAGATCGTCAGCCTGGATGCAAATCCAGTCATCTCGGCCGGCGTCCCTTCGGCGTGCAATGCGCCATGAATCAGCGAGGCCAGGACAAGCAGACTACGGGCGAGCATGAAACGACGGGGACCACCCGCAGTGAAAAGCAGAGATCGATGTTACACGATGATCCGCGCAGCCACAACTTGCGGTGGCGCATCCGCACGGGTCTGTCCGCGACGGCTGGATTGGCAATCTGGCGGCGATGTGGGAGCAGGCAGAACAGCATCTCCCAAGGGGACGGTGACGACAGGAACCTAAATGCCATCATGCGGTTATCGCGCAGACAATTTGCGCGACCCGGCTGCATCACTCAGAAAGTCAGGTGGGCTACCTGTGGTCGAAGCGAACAGCAGCGGGACGATCAAGCAGTAGCTCCTCGTGGAGCTAGGAACGTGGCAGGGGAAGACCAATGACGACAGCGACCGGGATCCGCTCGGCCGATCGCAATTCCGTCTTAGCCACACTCGGCGACTTCATCCGAGAGATCAGCAATCCCGACGATCTCGCCTATGCTGCGGCGGAACTGCTCGGCCGCAGCCTGAACGTCAGCCGGGCGGGCTATGGCACGGTCGACACCTCAGCCGAGACCATCACCATTGTCCGCGACTGGAACGCACCGGGCATCCTGAGCCTCGCAGGCGTGCTGCGCTTCCGCGACTATGGCAGCTACATCGAAGATCTCAAGCGGGGCGAGACCGTCATCTGTGCCGATGCTGAAAAAGACCCTCGCGTCGGCGATCGTGCCGAGGCTCTCGAGGCGATCTCTGCGCGTGCGCTCGTCAACATGCCGATCTCGGAGGCCGATGGGGTCGTGGCGCTGCTGTATTTGAACAATGCCGGGCCGCGCGAATGGAGCCCCGAAGAGCTGGAGCTCATTCGCGATGTTGCCGAGCGTACGCGCACGGCCGTTGAGCGTCGCCGTGCTGAGACGGCCGTGCGGGAGAACGAAGCCCGGCTGCTTTTCCTGGACGCACTCAACAAGGAGACGGCCAGGACCCGCGATGCCGACGGCGTGATGGCGGTGACGACCAGGATGCTTGGCGAGCATCTCGAGGTATCGAGCTGTGCCTATGCCGATATGGATCCCGACCAGGACGGCTTCACCATACGCGGGGATTGGGCGGCGCCGGGCGCGGTGCATATCCTTGGTCACTACAGCCTGGCTGACTTCGGGAAGAAGGCGGTGCGAGAGCTCGGCGCCGGCAGGCCCCTGATCATCAATGACAATTTGAAGGAGCTTGCGCCTGAGGAAGCCGCCACTTTCCAGAACATCGGGATCGGTTCGACGATTTGCATGCCCTTGGTCAAAGAAGGGCAACTCACCGCCTTGATGGCGATCCATCACCGGGGCCCGCACCAGTGGACGCCGCGCGAACTCGCCTTGCTCACCGAAGTGACCGAACGGTCGTGGGCCCACATCGAGCGCGTCCGATCGGAACAGGCGGCGCGGGAGGCCGCCGAACGACTGACGCTTGCAAACAAGGCGGCTGGTATCGGCACCTGGGACTACGACCCGGTCAACAACGTTCTTCGATGGGATAGCCGCTGCAAGGAGGTGTTCGGTTTATCGCCGGACGCCGAAGTCAGCTATGAAGGGTCGTTCCTGAAGGGCCTTCATCCCGAAGACAGGCAGCGCGCCCACGAGGCCGTCTCCGCGGCGCTGACGCCGCACGCGCCGGCAAACTACAACATGGAATACCGGACCATTGGCATCGAGGATGGGGTCGAACGCTGGATCGCCGCGACCGGTCAAGCCATCTTTGCCAACGGCCAAGCTGTTCGGTTCATCGGAACGGTTCTGGATATCACCGCGCAAAAGAAAACCGAGCGTCATCTCAGAATACTCAATGATACCGGGGCCTCGGTCTCTCGCGAACGCGACCTCGACAAGATCGTCCAGATCGTGACGGATGCCGGCGTCGGACTCACCGGTGCTCAATTCGGCGCCTTTTTCTACAACGTTCTGGCGCCGGATGGCGGCAGCTACATGCTGTATTCGCTGTCTGGTGCGCCGCGATCCGCGTTTGAAAACTTTCCGATGCCGCGTAACACAGCCGTCTTTGGCCCGACCTTCGAGGGCTCCGGCGTGGTGAGGTCCGACGATATCCTGCGGGACCCCCGCTATGGCAAGAACGCGCCGCGGAAAGGCATGCCCGAGGGCCATCTTCCGGTCCGATCCTACCTGGCGGTCCCTGTGATCTCGCGCACCGGCGAAGTTTTCGGCGGACTTTTCTTCGGTCACGCCGAGACGGGTAAATTCCAAGCCGAGCAGGAGTCCGCGTTGCTTGGTATTGCGGGCCATGCCGCCACCGCTATCGACAACGCCCAGCTCTTGACCCGGCTCGAGGCGCTCAACGCCGGATTGGAGCAACGTGTTGCCGACGAAATTGCCGAGCGCATGAAGGCCGAAGAGCAATTGCGGCAATCCCAGAAGATGGAAGCCGTCGGGCAGTTGACCGGCGGCATTGCCCACGACTTCAACAATATGCTGGCCGTGATTCTCGGCAGCCTGAATCTTGCCAAGCGGCGGCTCGGCAGGGGAGAGGTCAGCATAGACCGCTTCATCGAGGGCGCCATCGACGGTGCAAATCGCGCAGCCACGTTGACGCAGAGGCTGCTCGCGTTCTCGCGCCAACAGCCGCTCGCGCCTGAGGTCGTGGACATCAACAAGATGGTCGGCGGGATGAGCGAGTTGCTCGAGCGCTCGCTGGGCGAGCTGATCCGCCTCGAGACGGTGCTGGCGGCTGGCCTCTGGCGGGTCAAGGCAGACCCGGCCCAGCTGGAAAGCGCGATGATCAACCTCGCGGTCAATGCGCGCGATGCCATGCCGAAGGGCGGCAGGCTGACAGTAGAAACCAGCAACGTCTCGATAGACCGAAAATATGCTCGCGAGTATGCACTCGCACCCGGGCAGTACGTTCTCGTGGCCGTGACGGACAACGGCACGGGAATTCCGGCCGACGTGCTGGGCAAGGTGTTCGATCCGTTTTTCACGACCAAGGTCGTGGGCAGGGGCACCGGTCTCGGCCTCAGTCAGGTCTACGGTTTCGTGCGGCAGTCGGGCGGCCATGTCAAAATTTACTCGGAAGTCGATGTTGGCACGACCGTGAAGATCTACCTTCCACGCTTCGCCGGCGAGGAGGCGGGCTCAGCTCTGTCACAGGAAGAAATACCCGCCGGTGCAAGCCATCAGAACGAAACCATTCTCGTCGTGGAAGACGACGAGCGCGTCCGCAACCTTTCGTCCGAAAGCCTGCGCGAACTTGGCTACAACGTCATCGAGGCAGCCAGCGCCAAAGAGGCGATCAGGACGATCGAAAATGGTTTCGTTCCAGATCTGCTGTTCACGGATGTCGTCATGCCCGACATGACCGGCGCCGAGCTGGCGGCCGAGCTGTCGAAACGATACCCGGCGCTGAAAGTGCTGTTCACCACCGGCTACACGCGCAATGCAATCGTTCACAATGGCGTGCTCGATGCCGGCAAGCATCTGCTTCCCAAGCCCTTCGCTATCGAAGACCTGGCTGCCAAAGTCCGCACCTTGCTCGACGAGATCTGAACGCGTTTTGGAAACGATCTCTTCCGTTTGCAAGCTGCCTTCACAAGGGCTATGTCCCGGCTTTCGGAAGAGCATGACATGACAATCTCGGATGACAACGACCTCGCGCGCCTGAAGGAGATCGGGCGCATTGTCGCCAATACCCTGGAGGCAATGGGAAAGGCGCTCGAGCCGGGCATGTCCACCTCCGAGCTCGACCAGATCGGGCGAACGCTGCTGGAGGCCGCCGGTGCACGTTCGGCTCCGGAGCTGGCCTACGACTTTCCGGGCGCAACCTGCATCAGCGTGAACGAGGAGATCGCTCATGGCATCCCCGGCGATCGGCGGATCGCGCGCGGGGACCTCGTGAACATCGACGTGTCAGCCGAGAAGAACGGCTTCTTTGCGGATACGGGAGCCTCATTCGCCGTTCCACCCGCAACCCGCGCGGTCGAACGTCTTTGCAGGGACGGCCGGCGGGCGATGTGGACGGGCCTGCAGCAGGTCGGAGCCGGCAAACCGATTGCCGGTATCGGTCAGGCCATCGGGACCTTTGCGCGGAAGAACGGTTACAGCCTGGTCAGGAACCTTGCCAGTCACGGCGTCGGCCTGTCGCTCCACGAGGAGCCGACGGAGATCGCAACGTGGCCCGACCGCTCCGAACGCCGCATCATGAGCGAAGGCCTCGTGTTCACCGTCGAGCCGTTCCTGTCCCTTGGCGCGGAATGGGCAGAGGATGGCGATGATCCATGGACGCTCTACAGCAGCCCCGAGGCGCCGACCGTTCAATACGAGCACACCGTGATCGCCACGCGAAGCGGACCGTTGATCGTTACGATGGCTGGTTAAGGAGGCTCCTCAAGCCACCGGATCTCGGGCAGCATCCGAACGGGTTCGATCATCCAGAGCCAGCGGCGGCGCCGGTCTCGCCGACCAGATTGCCGAGCGTGGCGTCGGAAGCTCAACGCAAGGCGGGCCGCATATCGAAGTCCCGATTTAATTGACGCGCCGCGAGTGGCGAGGGGGCTTCTTCTGCGCAAAATACGGGTTCGCCACGCACGTCGCTGACCGACCGAGGGCTAAAAATCTGCACTGCTCGAGAGAGGTGTAGCGGCAATCGAAATAGCCGACGGGACCGTAGATCTGCATGCAGACCGGATAGCTCGGATCGTAGGTCTGCGCGTGCGCAGGCGCGCCGGCGAGCAGCAGGCCGATCGCGAGGAGCGCGAAGCGAGCGCGACGCATCTCAGCGCGGCAAGTAGTAACCGGGCGAATAACCCGGCACCTGCGCGCGCGGCCTGTTCTGATACGCGTAGGGATCGTCGCTCTGGCCTGCGAAATACGGGTTCGCGATGCAGGTGAGCGCGCGGCCCGACGAACTCGCCTGGCACTGCGCGTAAGTGTCGAACGTGCAATTGCTCAGCCCCGGCCATTCATCGCCGGTGAGGCAGAAGGCATGGTGGGTCCCGAACGCGCGCGCAGGCACGCTTGCGCTAAGCGTGAAACCAAATGTGGCGAGGGCGAGCGAAAATGTGGCGACAATGGGGAGAGCAATTCGTCTGCGCATTCGATTCTCCAATCACGCGAACGTGCGCGCGACGTTGTTACGCGCGCATGCTGCGTATGTCGTGTAGTCGACAATGGA
Source organism: Bradyrhizobium sp. 35 (assembly GCF_023073215.1). Classification (NCBI taxonomy): domain Bacteria; kingdom Pseudomonadati; phylum Pseudomonadota; class Alphaproteobacteria; order Hyphomicrobiales; family Nitrobacteraceae; genus Bradyrhizobium; species Bradyrhizobium sp. 35. The sequence goes on along the minus strand of NZ_JADPJC010000168.1, from coordinate 25,316 downwards.
ACTCATGAAAACTCTTGTTTCAAAGGGTTTCCCGCGCGCGCTGGTAAATCTTCATTAATGAAGCGCGATCCTTTGGCGCGAACTGTGGCGTCGAGGTTACAGCAATTCTGTCGAGCGCTGCTATGACGACGCTACGGCCCGGGGGCCTAACGACGAAACTGGAACGGGAATCAAATGAACAAGAATCTGTTGCTTGCTGCTGTGAGCCTTGTCGCGCTCGGCGCGACCGCACCGGCGGTGGCTGCTGACCTCGCTGCGCGGCCTTACACCAAGGCGCCGGCGATGGTCGCCGCGATCTACGACTGGAGCGGCTTCTACATCGGCGTCAACGGCGGCGGCGGTTCCGCCCATTCGACTTGGGATCTCGTCGGCGGTGGCCGCGAGGGTTCGCACGATGCGACCGGCGGCACGGTCGGCGGCCAGATCGGCTACCGCATGCAGTCGGGCCAGTGGGTGTTCGGTATCGAAGGTCAGGGCAACTGGGCTGACTTCTCGGGCGACAACGTCAGCGCGCTGTTCGCGACGCGCAACCGCTCCAAGATCGACTCGTTCGGTCTGATCACCGGTCAGATCGGCTACGCCTGGAACAACGTCCTCCTTTACGCCAAGGGCGGTGCGGCTGTCGCCGGCAGCAAGTATGAAGTCTCGACCCTTGGCGGCGCGCTGCTGTCCTCGAACGATCAGACCCGTTGGGGTGGCACGATCGGTGCCGGCCTCGAGTACGGTTTCGCCCCGAACTGGTCGGTTGGCGTCGAGTACAACCACATCTTCCTGCAGGACAAGAACGTCACGTTCGCAGGCCTGGTTGGCACCGATCGCATCCGCCAGGACGTCGACATGGGCCTCGTTCGCTTGAACTACAAGTTCGGCGGCCCGAGCCTCGGCCGTTACTGAGTAAAAGACTGCTATCGATCGCTCGACTTCGAGCGGTTGGCGAAAGCCCCGGCCATCGGCCGGGGCTTTTTTGTTGCTTAAATTCAGCGGGTTAACCATTCTGTTTGGAGATGGTCGAGATGGCTTGACTCCTGAGAACGAAATGAGAACAATGTTCTTCATACGTTCTCACCATGGAGTAAGCCATGTTCAGGATTTTCGTTGAAGAGGCCGCCGCGTTGGCGTCGATCGCGCTGTTTGTCGGGATGATTGCGATCTGGGCCCAGGTGCTCCCGCAGCTCTAGGCGCGGGCCTAGGTTGGGGAAAAGCAGGACGACGCGGCCGATCGGCCGCTCCGGCGTGGACTCTGGCACCATGACGCCCCACCATTATGAGGCGAGTCGGCCGGGCGAGTGCAGGATGCCTCCGGTGCCGGTGACCGCTCCATCTCATCTGCAAGAGGCCGTCACGCGACCATGCCGAGCGCCGGATTTGTCCACCTTCACGTTCACTCGGCCTATTCGCTGCTCAAGGGCTCGATCAAGATCGCCAAGCTCGCCGAGCTAGCGAAGAAAGACCATCAGCCGGCGCTGGCGTTGACCGACACCGACAACATGTTCGGTGCGCTGGAGTTCTCCGACAAGATGGCGGGCTCCGGTATCCAGCCGATCGTGGGCTGCGAGATCGCGATCGAGTTCGGCGACCAGGATCCCAATGCGCGCAACGTGCTGCTGCCCTCGCGCGTGGTGCTGCTGGCCGCGCAGGAGCGCGGCTATCGCAGCCTGATGCGGCTGAACTCGCGCGCGTTCCTGGAGACGCCCGACACTCATGCTCCCCACATCAAGTTCGACTGGCTCGAAGGCGAGACCGAAGGTCTGATCGCGCTGACGGGCGGTCCGGACGGACCGATCTCGCTGGCGCTTGCCGGCGGTTATACCGAGCTCGCGGCGGCGCGCTGCGAGCGTCTGGCCAGCCTGTTCGGAGACCGTCTCTACATCGAATTGCAGCGCCACAACATCGAGAAGGAGCGGCGGGTCGAAAGCAGCCTGATTGACATCGCCTACACCAAGGGCCTGCCGCTGGTTGCGACCAACGAGCCGTATTTCGCCACGACCGACGATTATGAAGCCCATGACGCGCTGCTCTGCATCGCCGGCGGGCGGCTGATCGCGGAGACCGAGCGCGAGCAGCTCACGCCCGATCACCGCTTCAAGTCCCGCGCCGAGATGGCGGTGCTGTTCGCCGACATTCCGGAGGCGCTGGCCTCGACGGTCGAGATCGCCGAGCGCTGCTCGTTCCGGCCGATGACGCGCAAGCCGATCCTGCCGTTCTTCACGGTCGGCGCTGCCGCAAGCTCCGATGCCGCCGCGGTCGAGGCGGCCGAATTGAAGCGGCAGGCGGAGGAGGGGCTCGCCAACCGCCTGCGTGTGCACGGGCTGTCGCAAGGCACGACGGAAGAAGATTACAACGCGCGGCTTGCGTTCGAGCTCGACGTGATCATGCGCATGAAATACGCGGGCTACTTCCTGATCGTCTCCGACTTCATCAAATGGGCGAAGGGCCAGGGCATCCCGGTCGGGCCGGGCCGCGGCTCCGGCGCAGGCTCGCTGGTGGCGTGGGCGCTGACCATCACCGACCTCGACCCGATCAAGTTCGGCCTGCTGTTCGAGCGCTTCCTCAATCCGGAACGCGTCTCGATGCCGGACTTCGACATCGACTTCTGCCAGGATCGCCGCGGCGAGGTGATCAGGTACGTCCAGGAGCGCTACGGTCGCGACCAGGTCGCGCAGATCATCACGTTCGGGACGCTGCAGGCGCGCGGCGTGCTGCGCGACGTCGGCCGCGTGCTGCAGATGCCCTATGGCCAGGTCGACAAGCTCACAAAACTCGTGCCGCAGAATCCGGCCGCGCCGGTGACGCTGGCCGCCGCGATCGAGAGCGAGCCAAAACTCCAGGCGTTCCGCGACGAGGATCCGGTGGTGGCGCGCGCCTTCGACATCGCGCAGCGCCTCGAAGGCCTGACCCGTCACGCCTCGACGCATGCGGCCGGCATCGTGATCGGCGATCGGCCGCTGAGCGAACTCGTGCCGATGTATCGCGATCCCAAATCCGACATGCCGGTGACCCAGTTCAACATGAAATGGGTCGAGCCCGCGGGCCTCGTGAAGTTCGACTTCCTCGGCCTGAAAACGCTGACCGTACTCGACGTCGCGTGCAAACTGCTCAAGCCGCGCAACATCCACGTCGATCTCGCCACGCTGCCGATCGACGATGCCGAAAGCTACCAGATGCTGGCGCGCGGCGAGGTGGTCGGCGTGTTCCAGGTTGAAAGCCAGGGCATGCGGCGCGCGCTGGTCGACATGCGCCCCGACCGTTTCGAGGACATCATCGCGCTGGTCGCGCTCTATCGACCGGGTCCGATGGCGAACATCCCGACCTATTGCGCGCGTAAGCACGGCGACGAGGAGCCGGAATATCTCCACCCCGTGCTGGAGCCGATTCTCAAGGAGACCTTCGGCGTCATCATCTACCAGGAACAGGTGATGCAGATCGCGCAGGTGATGTCGGGCTATTCGCTCGGCGACGCCGACCTGCTGCGCCGCGCCATGGGCAAGAAGATCCGCGCCGAGATGGAGAAGCAGCGCGAGATCTTCGTCGCAGGCGCAGTGAAGAACGGCGTGCCGAAGGGGCAGGCCGATACCATCTTCGAGCTGCTGGCGAAATTCGCCGACTACGGCTTCAACAAGAGCCACGCGGCGGCCTATGCGCTGGTGTCCTACCACACCGCCTACATGAAGGCGCATTACCCGGTGGAGTTCATCGCCGCGTCGATGACGCTTGATCTCAACAATACCGACAAGCTGTCCGAATTCCGCGCCGAGGCGCAGCGCCTCGGCATCAAGGTCGAGCCGCCCAATGTCAACCGTTCCGGCGCGACTTTCGAAGTCGGCGACAAGACCATCTACTACGCGCTCGCGGCGCTGAAGGGCGTCGGTATTGCGGCCGTCGAGCAGATCATCGCGGAGCGGACCAAAAACGGCATGTTCACCTCGCTCGCCGACTTTGCCGCGCGGGTGTCGCCGCGCGCGATCAACAAGCGCATCATCGAAAGCCTCGCCGCCGCGGGCGCCTTCGACACGCTGGAGCCGAACAGGGCGCGGGTCTTCGCCGGCGCCGACTCGATTCTCGCCGCATGCCAGCGGGCGAACGAAGCTGCAACCATCGGCCAGAACGACATGTTCGGCAGCTCGGCCGACGCGCCGACCATCATGCTGCCGCAGATCGAGCCCTGGTTGCCGGCCGAGCGGCTGCGCCGCGAATATGACGCGATCGGCTTCTTCCTGTCGGGACATCCGCTCGACGATTACGCCACCGTGCTGAAGCGGCTGCGCGTGCAGTCCTGGGCCGAGTTCTCCCGCGCGGTGAAGACCGGCGCCACCGCCGGCAAGGTCGCGGCCACCGTGGTGTCGCGCATGGAGCGGCGGACCAAGACCGGCAACAAGATGGGCATCATGGGGCTCTCTGATCCCACGGGTCACTTTGAGGCGGTGCTGTTCTCCGAAGGCCTCGCGCAATATCGCGACGTCCTGGAACCGGGCGCCGCGGTGCTGCTCCAGCTCGGCGCCGAGCTCCAGGGCGAGGACGTCCGCGCGCGCGTGCTGCACGCCGAGCCGCTGGACGAGGCCGCGGCCAAGACGCAGAAGGGCCTGCGCATCTTCGTGCGCGACACCAAGCCGCTGGAATCGATCGCCAAGCGTCTCGCCGGCCCCGACATGGCGAACGGCGCCGCGCCGAAGGTCGGCAGTCCGGGCATCGCGCCCCGCTCCAACGGCGACGGCGAGGTCTCGCTGGTCATGATGCTCGACCTCGAAACCGAGGTCGAGATGAAGCTGCCCGGCCGCTTCAAGGTCTCGCCGCAGATCGCCGGCGCCATCAAGGCGGTCGCCGGTGTGGTGGACGTGCAGCAGCTCTAGCAACGCGCACGGTGTTGCAGGCGGCTGTATGTCTTGCGCGGGACATGCGGCGGCCCTGTTGCAACCTTTCGCTGTTTTCGGTTAGCATGCACTCGGGGAAAATTTGGGGGCGTGATGCTATTGCGTGGGCTGGTATTGCTCGTGGCTGCGGCACTGCTGTGCGGCTGTGAGACGGCGAGGAGCGGGCTTGGATATTCGGAGACGGTACGAAAGCTGGGTCCGCCGAAAGCCGGGCAGGCCCGCGTCGTCGTGTTTCGCGAGAAGGGCTTCGGCGGCATCGGCGATCCGGACTGGGAATTTTCCCTCGACGGTACGCCGATCAAGGGTCTGAAGACCGGGACATATGTCTATGTCGATCGCCCGGCAGGCCAGCACCAGTTCGTAGCAGAGGAGGCGGCGCTCGGCGTCACGCGCGTGGACTTTTCGGCTCAGTCCGGCCAGACCGTGTTCTTCGTAGCGCGCTTCAGTCAGCGCAAGAGCGCCATGATCGCGAATGCGAGCACGGGGGTGCTGGGCTGGGGTCTCACGCTTGCGATGACGTCCGGCTATAAAAATCAGGGACCGCTGGATTTCCTGCCCTTGGATGAACCGGCCGCCAGGACGACGATCGCAGAGCTTCGGTTGGCAGAATAGCCTCCGCGCGAAATTCGAGCTCCGCCCGCACCGTCATTTGTGGTGTCGTCACAGCGTTGCGGCTATGATCGCCGTGAGGCCGTTCGTCCATCGCGCCGGGAGGGAACGTGACATGTGCGACAAGTGCAATGAATCCCCACATGAGAGGATCGCGCCGTCGCGACGATCCGCGATGTTGTTGGGTGCCTCGGCGCTCGGCCTCGCCCTGACCGGCAGAGCCTTCGCCAAAGAGACCAAGGCGCCGCCCAAGCCGCAGAACGTGCTGTCGCCCGACGCATCATTGAAGCGCCTGACGGAAGGCAATGCCCGCTATGTCGACGGCGTGTCGCGGCGGCACGATTTCAAGCACGAGCGCGAGGCGTTGGTCGGCGGACAGAATCCGTTCGCGGCCGTACTGAGCTGTGCCGATTCGCGCATCGCGCCGGAATATGCCTTCGACACTGGCCGCGGCGATCTGTTCGTTTGCCGCGTCGCCGGAAATTTTGCGGGCACCGAAACCATCGCCAGCATGGAATACGCGGTGGCCGTGCTGAATGCGCCGCTGATCCTCGTGCTCGGCCATGACGCTTGCGGCGCGGTCGATGCGACGCTGAAGGCGATCAAGGACAACAAGCCGCCGCCGGGCCATATTCCATCGCTGGTCGATGCGATCACGCCTGCAGCGAAGGCTGCGATGCAGCAGGGTGGGGACGTCCTCGACAAGGCGATCCGGCAGAACGTCATCGACAACGTCGCGAAGCTGAAGTCGGCAGCGCCGATCCTCAATGCGGCCGTGGAGCAGGGCAAGCTGAAGGTCGTCGGCGGCATCTATCGGCTCACGACGGGAACGGTCGACCTGATCGCGCAGGTCTGACGAGACGAACCGGCTCGCGCCGGTTCGTTGTCGCGAGGCTGACGCAGGCGCCCTGGCGTTGGTGCCGGGCGCCATGCCGCCGCCTCAATCCAAGCCTTCGTTATTTGGAAGCCTTTCGTTCAAGTGTCATTCAGCTCGCCACGCGTCTGATGCGTGGCGGCATCTCAACAACAAAAACGGGCAAGCAAGTCATGCGTGGGACGCTCCGAGCCTTCATTTGCCTTCTCCTGCCAATCGCGGTCCTTGCCGCGGGCGCGCCGGATCCGGCGCGTGCACAGCAGCAGGAAAAGCGTATGGCGCTCGTGGTCGGCAACGGGGCCTATGCCAAGTCGCCGCTGGCGACGACGGCAAACGATGCCGGCCTGATCGCGCAGACGCTGCAGGCGGCGGGCTTCGACGTCGTCGGCGCCCGCGATCTCGACGGCGACACGCTGCGCAAGAGCTTTCGCGATTTCATCCAGAAGGCGCAGGCCTCCGGACCGGGCACCGTCGCGATGGTCTACCTCGCCGGCTATGGCGTGCAACTTGCCGGTGAGAACTACTTCATCCCGGTCGATTCCAACATCACCCGCGACACCGACATTCCGACCGAAGGCCTGCGCATCGGCGACTATCTCCGCCAGCTCGCCTCCGTTCCGCTCAAGGCCAACATCGTCGTGCTCGACGCTGCGCGGGCGCAGCCCTTCGTGGAGGGCGGCCAGCAGATCGCGAGCGGACTTGCGCTGGTCGAGCCCGACGCCAACATGCTGATCGCGTTCAACGCCGCGCCCGGCACGGTGGCGCCCGAGGAGCCTGGACCTTACGGCATCTATGCGCAGTCGCTGGCGGAGATGATCCGCACCGGCGGCCTACCGCTGCCTGAGGTGTTCGACCGCGTTCGCCTGCGCGTCAACGAGTCCAGCAAGGGCGCGCAAGTGCCCTGGAACGAGCAGAAGATATCGGCGCAATTCTCGTTCTTCGAGCGCGGACCTGACGCGCCGCCGCCTGAGGCCGCACCCGACCAAGTCGCCGCGATGCGCAACAAGCCGATCCGCGATCTCGGCGTGCACGATGCCTATGCCGCCGCGCTCACGCGCGACACGCTGCCGGCCTACGAAGAGTTTCTCTCCGCCTATCCCGGCGACCCGCTGTCGAAGCGCGTGATGGTGATCGTCGCGGCGCGCCGCGAGGCCATCACCTGGCGGCGGACCTATCGGACCGACACGCCGGAGGCCTATTGGTCGTATCTGCGTCGCTATCCGCGCGGTCCGCATGCGGCGGATGCGCGCCGACGCTTGGCGATTCTCACCGCGCCGGCCGAGCCGCCGCCGAGCTTCGCGATGATCGACTACGACGTGCCGCCACCGCCGCCGGAGGAGGTGGTCTATGTCGAGCGTCCCGTGCTGTATTTCAGCGATCCGGATTTTGGCTTTGCGCCGCCACCGCCGCCGCCGGTCTATTATCTGCCACCGCCGCCGCCGGATTTCGTCGTGCTGTCGCCGCCGATGCCGGTGGTCGGCCTGTTCGTGCTGCCGCAGCCGATGTTCGTGCCAATTCCTGTGTTCGTCAGGCCGCCGGTCTATGTCGCACCGCCCCCGAACAACATCATCTATCAGAACATCCATAACAGGACGGTCATCAACACGGTGATCAACCAGCCGCCGGCACCGCCGGCGGGTGCGGGTGCGGGTGCCGGAGCGGGCAATCTCGCGCCAGCCATTGCCGGGCGCACCAATCCGGCTGGTCCCGCCATGCCGCAGGCGGTCGTGCAGCGCGCCGCCCTGATTCAGCAGGGCAAGGCGCCGATGCCGCCGAGCGCGACGATGCAGCCGACGGCGAGGCCAGGAATGCCTCCGGCCAGGCCGGCCAATGCCGCACCGACCGGTTCGCCACCTACGACTCCACCTGCCAGTCCGCTTGCCACGCCACCGGCCAAGCTGCCCCAAGCCAACACCCTGCCGGTTCCCGGCACCCATGGCGGTCCACCTGTACCGCCAGCGGGAGCCGGGCCACTGCCGGGCGGCAGACCCGGGCTGCCCACGGCCACTGCTCCCGGCACACCGCCGCCGACCCATCCGGGAGGGCCTGCGGGAGCGCCGACGACTGCTGCTCCCGGCACCACGCCGCCGGGTCATCCCGGTGCGCCGACCGCCGCCGCGCCGGCGACTGCGCCCACGGCGACAAACCCGGCCGCTGTGCCCGGCCAACCGCCGAAGCCGCCGGTGGCCCAGGCCCCGCCCGGGACCGGGACCGGGCCTGGGGACCATGGCAAGTCCGCGACCCGCGAGCCGGCTGGTTCGCCGCCTGCTGCCCGCACGCCTCCTGGCGCAGTTGGACGACCGGTCACGCCGCCGCCCTCGGCGGCGCGGGAGCCGATCAGGCCGCAGCATCAGCCGACCGCAGCTCCCGCCCAGGCTGCCCGGCCGTCGGCGCCACCACCGCGGTCTCAGGCCGTGGCGCGGCCGGCGCCTCCGCCTCCGCCGCGTGTTGCGCCGCCGCCACCGCCACGGGCGGCTCCACCCGTGGCGGTTGCTCGACCGGCGCCGCCGCCAATGGCGCGGCCCGCGCCGCCGCCGCCGGTCGCCCGGCCGGCGCCACCTCCGCCGCCCCGGATGGCCGTCGCGCCACCGCCGCCGCCGCGCCCGGCAGCACCTCCACCGCGTCCTCCGGCTCCGCCGCCGGCGGCAAAGAAGTGCCCGCCGAACCAGCCCAGATGCTAGGCAGGGGCTAGGCCGGAGCGATCTTTACGGAAGGGGGCCTCTTGCGGGCGAAAGCCGCCCCGAAAGGCCCTTATTTCCTTGCTTCTGGCCGAAATCGCGCTATACACCGCGCCATCTCACACGGAAGCATGGCTCACAAGGCCGTCCGGTGGCAGCCGGGGCGACAACGCTCTGTCCTGCTCACACGCTTCCGGAGGAACCAACCGGAGAATTAGAACGATGGCACTACCCGATTTCACTATGCGTCAGCTCCTCGAAGCCGGCGTGCACTTTGGTCACCAGTCTCACCGCTGGAATCCGAAAATGGCGCCGTTCATTTTCGGCGCCCGCAACAACATCCACATCGTCGACCTCGCGCAGACCGTGCCGTTGCTGCACAACGCCTTGCAGGCGGTCAGCGACACCGTCGCCAAGGGCGGCCGCATCCTGTTCGTCGGCACCAAGCGCCAGGCGCAGGACGGCGTTGCCGACGCGGCCAAGCGCTGCGCTCAGTACTTCGTCAATTCGCGCTGGCTCGGCGGCACGCTGACCAACTGGAAGACGATCTCGGGCTCGATCAAGCGCCTGCGTCATCTCGACGACGTGCTCGCCGGCGGCGATGCCTCCTCCTACACCAAGAAGGAGCGCCTGACCCTTCAGCGCGAGCGCGACAAGCTCGACCGCTCGCTCGGCGGCATCAAGGACATGGGCGGTCTGCCCGACCTGATCTTCGTGATCGACACCAACAAGGAAGACATCGCGATCCAGGAAGCCCAGCGGCTCAACATTCCGGTCGCGGCGATCGTCGACACCAATTCGGATCCGAAGGGCATCACTTATGTGGTGCCGGGAAATGACGACGCCGGCCGCGCGATTGCGCTCTATTGCGATCTGATCGCGCGCGCAGCGATTGACGGCATTTCACGCGCGCAGGGCGATTCCGGAATCGACGTCGGTGCTTCGGTTCGGCCGGTCGCAGAAGAGCTGCCCGCCACGAGCGGCTTCCAAGGCCTTGCCGGCCCGCGCGGGACGTCCGACGACCTCAAGAAGCTCCCGGGCGTGTCGGGCGCGATCGAGAAGAAGTTCAACGATCTCGGCATCTTCCACTTCTGGCAGCTGGCTGAGCTCGATCACGATACCGCGCACAAGATCGGCGAAGAAGTCGGCCTGCCGAGCCGCGCGGACGCCTGGGTGGCCAAGGCCAAGGCGCTGACCGCGGAAGCGGAATAGTCAAAAAGAGCGATGGGTTGGCCGGACAAGCTCCGGCCACCATTTCAGTTGACGCGAATTCCTGAGATGGACCGCGGCGAGGCGATCTGGCCGCGCCGCGGCAAACCGGCAGGCAAAAAGGATTTTGAACGATGGCAACGATCACAGCTGCGATGGTCAAGGACCTGCGCGAGTCGACCGGCGCAGGCATGATGGACTGCAAGGCCGCGCTGACCGAAAACGACGGCAACATGGAAGCGGCGCAGGATTGGCTGCGCAAGAAGGGCCTGTCGAAGGCCGCCAAGAAGTCGGGCCGCGTCGCCGCCGAGGGTCTGATCGGCGCGCTCACCAAGGGCAACAAGGGCGTCGTGGTCGAAGTCAATTCCGAGACTGACTTCGTCGCGCGCAACGGCCAGTTCCAGGGCCTCGTCAAGATGATCGCCCAGGTCGCATTCAACACCGGCGCCGATGTCGACAAGATCAAGGCCGCCAAGGTCGGCGACGTCACGATCGAAACTGCGATCAATGACGCAATCGCCACCATCGGCGAGAACATGACGCTGCGCCGCGCAGCTTCGCTCGAGGTCAGCCAGGGCGTGGTGTCGAGCTACGTCCATGGCGCGGTGGTCGAGGGCGCCGGCAAGATGGGCGTGATCGTGGCACTGGAATCCCCCGGCAAGGCCGACGAGCTCGCAACGCTTGGCCGCCAGATCGCGATGCATGTCGCGGCCGCCAACCCGCTGGCGCTGGATCCGTCCGGTCTCGATCCGGCGGTCGTCAAGCGCGAGAAGGACGTGCTCGCCGACAAATATCGCCAGCAGGGCAAGCCCGAGAACGTGATCGAGAAGATCGTCGAGTCCGGCCTGAAGACCTATTACAAGGAAGTTTGCCTGCTCGAGCAGGCCTTCATCCACGACACCGGGAAGTCGGTGGCGCAGGCGGTGAAGGAAGCCGAAGGCAAGGTCGGCGGCGCGGTGAAAATCGCGGGCTTTGTGCGCTATGCTCTCGGTGAGGGAATCGAGAAGCAGGAAAGCGACTTCGCGGCCGAGGTCGCGGCGGCCAGCGGCAAGAAGTAAGCGCCGGAACGTTCCTTCCGGCGTGCCGCCGGAAGCGGCGCCCGGACAAGGAAAGTGCTCATGACTGATCCGGTCTATCGTCGCGTCGTGATCAAGCTGTCCGGCGAATATCTCGCGGGACCGCAGGGTTTTGGCATCGATCAACCGACCATCGACCGGGTCGCCGACGATCTGATCGCCGCTCGCCACCTCGGCACCGAAGTCGCCGTCGTCATCGGCGGGGGCAATCTCTTTCGCGGCGTCGAGGTCTCCTCGCGCGGCGTGTCGCGCCCGACCGGTGATACCATGGGCATGCTCGCGACGATGATGAACTGCCTCGCGCTCGAGGCCACGATCGAGCGCAAGGGCACGCCTGCGCGCACGCTGTCGGCCTTCGTCATGCCCGAGATTTCCGAGCTGTTCACCCGCACCGCGGCACATAAATACCTCGCCGAGGGCCGGATCGTGCTGCTCGGCGGCGGAACCGGTAATCCGTTCTTCACCACGGACACGACCGCGGTGCTGCGCGCAGCCGAGATCGGCGCCCAGGCGGTTCTGAAGGCGACCAATGTCGACGGTGTCTACTCGGCCGACCCGAAGAAAGACCCGACGGCGACGCGATTCGACCGTCTGACGCATTCGCAGGCGATCGAGGGCGGCTACAAGGTGATGGATGCGACCGCCTTCGCGCTTGCCCGCGAGACGTCGCTGCCTATCATCGTGTTCTCGATCGCGGAGCCGGGCTCGATCGGTGCTGTACTGCGTGGCGGCGGCCACGGAACCATTGTCGCCGGCTGACGGCTTGTCGTTGCACCCTGAGAGAAGGTGCGGAGAGGTCGCCGGGATTTTGAAGGAGAAACGGGATGGCCACGGACAATTTCGATCTCAACGAAGTCAAGCGCCGCATGCAGGGCGCGATCCAGTCGCTCAAGCACGAGCTTGGCGGCCTGCGCACCGGTCGCGCCTCCGCCTCGATGCTCGATCCGGTGCAGGTCGACGCCTATGGCAGCCACATGCCGCTGAACCAGCTCGCCACCGTCAGCGTGCCGGAGCCGCGCCTGATTTCGGTGCAGGTCTGGGACAAGTCGATGGTCAAGGCGGTGGAGAAGGCGATCGTCGATTCCAATCTCGGCCTGTCGCCGGCGACTGAAGGCCAGGTTCTGCGCCTGCGCATCCCCGAACTCAATGAGGAGCGTCGCAAGGAGCTCGTCAAGGTCGCGCACAAATACGCGGAAGCCGCCAAGGTCGCCGCGCGCCACGTCCGCCGCGACGGTCTCGACGTTCTCAAGAAGCTCGAGAAGAATCACGAGATGTCCGAGGACGATCAGAAGCGCCACGCCGACGAGGTGCAGAAGGCGACCGACGGCACGATCTCCGAGATCGACCAGTTGCTGGCCGCCAAGGAAAAAGAAATCCTCACCGTCTAAGCAGGATGGATCGCGCTCTAGGTTATGTTCGCGCATGATCTTTACGGAAAACCGCTTCGCACTTTGCGCTAACGCGGCCCTTCGGGTCCGGATCATGCTTTAAGGCAGCCTCATGTCCAACGCCGCCGCGCCCGCAACGGAAGGACCAGATCGGTCCGATGCGCCTGCGCATGTCGCCATCATCATGGATGGCAACGGACGTTGGGCGGCCGCGCGCGGCTTGCCACGGGCGGAGGGCCATCGCCGCGGCGTGGAGGCCCTGCGTCGCGTGGTTCGGGCGTCGCATGAGCTTGGCATCCGCTATCTCACCATCTTCTCCTTCAGCTCGGAAAACTGGTCGCGTCCGGCGAGCGAGATCGGCGATCTGTTCGGCCTGTTGCGCCGCTTCATCCGCAACGATCTGGCGAGCCTGCATCGCGACGGCGTCAAGGTACGCATCATCGGCGAGCGGGACGGGCTGGAGGGCGACATCTGCGCACTTCTCAATGAGGCGGAGGAACTGACGCGCGATAACACGCGCCTCACGCTCGTCGTCGCCTTCAATTACGGCTCCCGGCAGGAGATCGCGAAGGCGGCGCAGAAGCTCGCGCGGGAAGTCGCCGAGGGCCGGCGCAGTCCCGACACGATCGATGCCGAGACACTGGGGGCGCATCTCGACGCGCCCGACATTCCCGATCCCGATCTCATCATTCGCACCAGTGGCGAGCAGCGCCTGTCCAACTTCCTGATGTGGCAGGCCGCCTATAGCGAGCTTGTCTTCGTGCCGATTCACTGGCCCGATTTCGACAAGGCGGCGCTGGAAGGCGCAATCGCCGAATTCGCCAGGCGCGAGCGCCGTTTCGGCGGCCTGGTCGCGAAAACCGCCTCGTGAGCGAGCCCAACTCCGCACCGGCCGGCTCTCAGCCTGCCCCGAGCAATCTCGTGATGCGAATCCTCGCGGCGCTGGTGCTGGCGCCGCTCGCCATTGCGCTCGCTTATGCCGGCGGCTGGCTGTGGGCGCTTCTCGTCACCCTGGTGTCGATCGGACTGTTCGCGGAATGGCTGATGGTGGTTGGCGCAGGCTCGACCGCGCTGACCGGGGCGGGGACGATCGTCATCGCCACGATGGGCTTGTGCGTTGCCTTCGGCGCGCTGAAGACCGCAATCATCACCGGCCTGATTGGCGGGGCGGTCGTGACGGTGATCGCGCGGGGCAAGTTCGTCTGGGCGGCCTCCGGATTTGCCTATGCGTCGGCGGCGCTACTCGCCTCGATCCTGCTGCGGAAGGATCTCGTGAACGGCTTCGCCGCGCTGATGTTCGTGCTGCTCGTGGTGTGGGCGACCGATATCGGCGGCTATTTCGCCGGCCGCGGCATCGGCGGACCGAAGCTGTGGCCGCGCGTGAGCCCGAAGAAGACCTGGTCAGGGGCGCTCGGCGGCTTTGCCGCGAGCCTTTTGGTCGCGGTCGCCTTTGCCGCTTGCGGGGTTGGAAAGATAGTTCCATTGCTGCTCGTCAGCGCGGTCCTCTCAATCGTGTCGGCCTGCGGCGATCTGTTCGAATCCGCGGTCAAGCGGCGCTTCGATGTCAAGGATTCCAGTCACTTAATTCCGGGCCATGGCGGGCTATTGGACCGTCTGGACGGTTTTGTCGCCGCCATCCTGGTGGCATGGATTATCGGCTTCCTCCGCCATGGTGTGCATAGCGCCGGAAGCGGTCTTATGGTTTGGTGAAGATATGAGCGCGGTTCCATTGCGTAACAACAAGGCTGCGGCATCGAGCGTCCGCAGCGTCACGGTTCTCGGCGCCACCGGCTCGATCGGCGACAGCACGATGGATCTGCTGCGCGCCTCTCCCGAGCGCTACCGTGTCGAGGCGCTAACGGCGAACAGCAATGTCGAGGCGCTGGCAAAGCTCGCGAAGGAGTTTTCCGCGCGCTTCGTTGCGATCGCCGACACCTCCAAGTTTGCCGAACTCAAGGCTGCGCTCGCGGGCACCGGCACCGAATGCGGCGCCGGTGAAAGCGCGGTGATCGAGGCCGGCGCGCGTCCGGCCGATTGGGTGATGGCCGCCGTGAGTGGCGCGGCCGGGCTGAAGCCGGCACTGGCGGCGGTCGATCGCGGCGCGCATGTCGCGCTCGCCAACAAGGAATGTCTCGTCTGCGCTGGTGATTTCTTCATGCAGCGCGCGGCGAAAGCGGGCGCCTGTATCCTGCCTGCGGATTCCGAGCACAATGCGCTGTTCCAGGCGCTCGCCTCGGGCAATCGCGACGAGCTCGTCCGTGTCATCATCACGGCCTCCGGCGGCCCCTTCCGCACCTGGAAGCCTGCCGACATCGAGCAGGCGACACTCGCGCAAGCCCTGAAGCATCCGAACTGGAGCATGGGCCAGAAGATCACGATCGATTCCGCCTCGATGATGAACAAGGGGCTCGAGGTGATCGAGGCCTCCTATCTGTTCGCGCTCTCGCCCGACGAGATCGACGTCCTCGTTCATCCGCAGTCGATCATCCACGGCATGGTTGAGTTCTCCGATTGCTCGGTCGTGGCCCAGCTCGGCTCACCCGACATGCGCACGCCGATCGCGCATTGCCTCGGCTGGCCCGACCGTATCAAGGGTCCGGCCGCCAAGCTCGATCTGGCCAAGATCGGCCAGTTGACCTTCGAGGCGCCAGATTTCGAGCGCTTCCCCGGGCTGCGCCTGGCCTTCGATTCTCTCCGGACCGGGAAGGGGGCGACCACGGTCTACAACGCCGCCAACGAGGTCGCGGTCGCCGCCTTCATCGCCGGCAAGATCCGGTTCGGGGCGATCGCCAGGCTGGTGGAGGAGACGCTGGATGACTGGGTCCGCAGCGGGAACCAGGCGCCGCTGACGTCAGCGGACGATGCAATCGCTGTTGACCATGTTGCGCGAAATAGGGCTGCCGCCCTATTGCCTCAAATTGCCTTAAAGGCATCCTAGATGGTTCGGGGCCAGGGCCTTGCGGCACTGGATGAGGGAATTCGATGATCGACTTTTTCGTCCATAGTTTCAATACGTTGAGCCATGGGCTCCTCGGCTACGCGGTTCCCTTCCTGTTCGTCCTGACCATCGTCGTGTTCTTCCATGAGCTCGGCCATTTCCTGGTCGCGCGCTGGGCGGGCGTTCGCGTGTTAACTTTTTCGCTCGGTTTCGGACCTGAGCTGGTCGGCTTCAACGACCGCCATGGCACGCGCTGGAAGATCTCGGCGATCCCGCTTGGCGGCTACGTCAAGTTCTTCGGCGACGAGAGCGAGGCTTCGACGCCGTCGTCCGAGAAGCTTGCGGCCATGACGGCCGAGGAGCGCGCCGGCAGCTTCCATCACAAGAAGGTCGGCCCGCGCGCCGCCATCGTTGCCGCCGGACCGATCGCCAATTTCATCCTGGGCGCGCTGATCTTCGCTGGCATGGCGCTGTATTATGGCAAGCCGAGCACGATTGCGCGCGTCGACGGTGTCGTCGCCGATGGCGCTGCGGCGGCAGCCGGCTTCAAGATCGGCGACGTCGTCGTCCAGATCGACGGCAAGCCGATCGAAAGCTTTGCCGACATGCAGCGCATGGTTGCGATGAATGCTGGTTCGCCGCTTGCCTTCCAGGTCAAGCGCGACGGTGCCATCGTGTCGCTGACCGCGACGCCGGCGCTGCTCGAGCGCAAGGATCCCTTCGGCAACAGCCACCGTCTCGGCGTGCTCGGCGTCGAACACAAGTCTCAGGCCGGGGAGGCCTCGACGTCGCCGGTCGGCGTTGGCGAAGCGCTCAAGATCGGGGTGGAGCAGGTCTGGTTCATTATCACCAGCACCTTCAAGTTCCTGGGCTCGTTGTTCGTCGGGAACGGCAACCCGAACGAGGTCAGCGGCGTGCTCGGCATTGCCAAGATGTCGGGGCAGGCGGCCAGCGCCGGCTTCCAGTTCGTGATCAACCTCTGCGCGGTGCTCTCGGTGTCGATCGGCCTGCTGAATCTGTTCCCGATCCCGCTGCTCGATGGCGGTCACCTTATGTTCTATGCAGCGGAGGTCGCCCGTGGTCGGCCGCTGTCCGAGCGGACTCAGGAGATGGGATTCCGAATCGGGCTTGGCTTGGTGCTGATGTTGATGGTGTTTGCGACCTATAACGACATCCTGCGAATGGCCGCATCCTGATAGGGGCTTTTTTGTGGCGTCCCGGGCGTTGCTCTTGGGCAACGTCTTGGAATGAAAATGAAATTACGGCGCGCTCGACCGTTTGCGGCGTCGGTGAAATTGTCTACAAGCGGCTTGAACTTGGGGAATCTCCAGACCGGCGTTGGGGTTGGGTCTGGTACGGAATGATAAGGGCGCGTTGCGCAATGAAGTTTGGACTGCGACTCCGGGGGGGCTTGCTCGCAACCCTGATCATGTTCGGCGCGCCGGTGCTTGCCCCGGTTGGGGCTGCCTTTGTGTCTTCGTCTGCGCTTGCTCAGACCGTGCAGTCGATTTCCGTCGAAGGAAATCGCCGGGTCGAGGTGGAGACGATCCGCTCCTACTTCAAGCCGGGTCCCGGCGGTCGCCTGGATCAGGGTGCCATCGACGATGGCCTCAAGGCGTTGATCGAGACCGGCCTGTTCCAGGACGTCAGGATCAACCGCGGGGCCGGTGGCCAGATCGTCGTCTCCGTGGTGGAAAACCCGGTGATCGGCCGCATTGCCTTCGAGGGCAACAAGAAGATCAAGGACGAGCAGCTCACCGGTGAAGTCCAGTCCAAGGCGCGCGGCACCTTCTCCCGCGCCATGGTGCAGTCCGACACCCTGCGAATCGCAGAAATCTATCGCCGCTCCGGCCGTTACGACGTTCGCGTCACGCCTGAAATCATCGAGCAGCCGAACAACCGCGTCGATCTCGTCTTCACGGTCGAGGAGGGCGCCAAGACCGGCGTCAAGTCGATCGAGTTCGTCGGCAACAACGCGTACTCGTCCTACCGCCTGCGCGACGTCATCAAGACGCACGAATCCAACCTGCTGAGCTTCCTCGCCAGCAGCGACATCTACGATCCCGATCGGGTCGAGGCCGACCGCGACCTGATCCGCCGCTTCTATCTCAAGAACGGTTTCGCCGACGTCCAGGTCGTCGCCGCGCTCACCGAATACGATCCGGAGAAGAAGGGTTTCAACGTTACCTTCAAGATCGAGGAGGGCTCGCAATACCGGGTCGGCTCGATCGACTTCCGCTCCAGCATTCCCAACTTCGATCCCACCTCGATGCGCAACTATTCGCGCGTCAATGTCGGCTCGCTCTACAACGTCGAATCGGTCGAGAAGTCGGTCGAGGAGATGCAGATCGAGGCCTCGCGTCGCGGTTACGCCTTCGCCGTGGTCCGTCCCGGCGGTGACCGCAATTTCGAGGCGCACACCGTGTCGGTCGTGTTCAACATCGACGAGGGTCCGCGCACCTATATCGAGCGCATCAATCTTCGCGGCAACACCCGCACGCGCGACTACGTGATCCGTCGCGAGTTCGACGTCTCCGAGGGCGATGCCTACAACCGCGCGCTGGTCGACCGTGCCGAGCGCCGCTTGAAGAACCTCGACTATTTCAAGAGCGTGAAGATCACGACGGAGCCCGGCTCGTCGAGCGACCGCGTGATCCTGCTCGTGGACATGGAAGAGAAATCGACCGGCGACTTCTCGGTCTCGGGTGGTTATTCCACCACCGACGGCGCGCTGGCCGAAGTCTCGGTTTCCGAACGCAATTTGCTCGGCCGCGGCCTGTTCGCCAAGGCGGCGGTGACCTACGGCCAGTATGCCCGCGGCTACTCGCTGTCGTTCGTCGAACCCTATCTGCTCGACTACCGGGTCGCGCTGGGTCTCGACCTCTATCAGCGTGAGCAGAGGTCCAACAGCTACATCTCCTACGGCACCAAGACGCTCGGCTTCTCGCCGCGCCTCGGTTTCTCCCTGCGTGAAGATCTGTCGCTGCAGGTGCGCTACTCGATCTACCGGCAGGAAATCACGCTGCCGTCGTACCTCGCGAACTGTAACAACAACCAGTTCCTTGCCGACGGTGTCACTCCGAATCCGGCATTCAATCCAAGCCCGGCTTTCTCCGCGGCGAGTGGTATTCCTCTGGCTCCCTCGACCAACGGCCTCGGCTGCTACAGCGACGGCGAGGCCTCGCTGCCGGTCCGCAAGGAGCTTGCCAACGGCAAGACCCTGACCTCGGCGCTCGGCTACACGCTGACCTACAACACGCTCGACAACAACAAGAACCCCACCGACGGTCTGCTGGTCGATTTCCGGCAGGACTTCGCCGGCGTCGGCGGCGACGTCTCCTATCTGAAGACTGTGGTTGACGCGAAGTACTACACTCCGCTGGTCTCCGATATCGTCGGTCTCGTTCGCCTCCAGGGCGGCATGCTGAACAAGATGGGCAGCGATCTGCGCATGCTCGATCATTTCCAGATGGGCCCGAACCTCGTCCGCGGCTTTGCCCCGAACGGCATCGGACCGCGCGATTTGAACCCCTTCGGTACGCAGGACGCGCTTGGCGGCACCAAGTATTGGGGTGCTTCGCTCGAATTGCAGATGCCGTTCTGGTTCCTGCCGAAGGAAGTGGGTCTGAAGGGCGCCGTCTACGCCGACGCCGGCGGACTGTTCGACTATCAGGGACCGACGACGTGGTCGGTGACCAACGAACTGACCACGACCAAGAATTCGAGCTGCACGCCGTCGACCGTCAATCCCGCTTCGGCTGGAACCTGCACCGGCCTGGTGTATGACAATGGCAATGCGGTCCGGTCGTCGGTCGGCGTCGGCTTGATCTGGGCCTCGCCGTTCGGTCCGCTGCGCTTCGACTACGCCGTGCCGCTGACCAAGGGCAAGAACGACCGTACGCAGGAGTTCCGGTTCGGCGGCGGCACCTCGTTCTAATTCGGACAGCACGGCACGATCCGGACCACCGGAGCCGGTTTCCGAAAGGGATCGTGCCAA
This sequence comes from Bradyrhizobium sp. 35, assembly GCF_023073215.1. NCBI lineage: Bacteria > Pseudomonadati > Pseudomonadota > Alphaproteobacteria > Hyphomicrobiales > Nitrobacteraceae > Bradyrhizobium > Bradyrhizobium sp. 35. The sequence goes on along the minus strand of NZ_JADPJC010000168.1, from coordinate 5,679 downwards.
TCCAGGAGATGAGGCATGATGCGGCTTGGCCGCTTCATGCCGAAGCCGGACCGCGACGGGGTGGAATGGCGCAGCCGACCTTCTTCACACAGCCGCCCGCCTCAGCGCTGGCTGACATCGCCACGCTGACCAAGGCGGAGTTGGTCGATCCCGCCAGGGGCGGCCAAATCATCAGGGGTCTTGCTTCGCTCGACGAAGCCGGCCCGATGCACCTGACGTTCTTCGACAATCTCAAATATGCCGATGAGCTCAAGGCGACCAAGGCCGGTGCTTGCCTGGTGAGCCCACGCTTCGAGGCGCGGGTGCCCGCGCATGTCGCCGTGCTGCGGGCGCCACAGCCGTTTCGCGCCTTCGTCAGGATCGCGCGGGAGTGGCATGGCGACGCCCTCCGGCCGCAATCCTGGACCGGCAACGACGGCATCGCGCCGTCGGCCATCATCGATCCCACCGCCAGGCTTGAGGACGGCGTGATCGTCGATCCCCTGGCCGTGATCGGCCCTGACGTGGAGATCGGCAGCGGCACGGTGATCGGTGTGGGGGCCGTGATCGGCCCCGGCGTCAAGATCGGCCGGGACTGCAATGTCGGCGCACGCACCGCCATCCAGTGCGCGCTGATCGGCAACGACGTGCTGATCCACCCCGGCTGCTCGATCGGCCAGGACGGCTACGGCTTCATCTTCTTCGGCCCCGAGGGCCATCTGAAGGTGCCCCAGACCGGGCGCGTGCTGATCCAAAACAATGTGGAAGTCGGCGCCGGCACCACGATTGATCGCGGGTCCTTGCGCGACACGGTAATTGGGGAGGGGACCAAAATCGACAATCAGGTCCAGATCGGCCACAATGTGACCATTGGCCGGCACTGCCTGCTGGCAGCCCAGATCGGCCTTGCCGGCAGCCTCACGCTCGGCGACAACGTGGCGCTGGGAGCGAAGGTGGGCATCAACAATCACGTCAAGATCGGGGATGGAGCTCAGGTGACTGCCATGAGCGGCGTCAAGGACGACGTTCCTCCCAACGGACGTTGGGGTGGTTTTTTCGCCAAGCCGACCAGGCAGTGGTTCAAGGAAATTTTGGCGGTCGAGCGCTTGGCGCGCGACAGCAAGGCCGATCCGAAGCAGGAGGAACGGGAGTGACGGACGAAGCACCGGTCAGGTTCGAGCTTGTGGACATCAACATGATCCTGCAAACGCTCCCGCACCGTTTTCCGATGCTGCTGATCGATCGCGTGATCAACATCCGCACCGATTACAGCGGCATCGGCATCAAGAATGTCACCTTCAACGAACCGCCGTTCCAGGGCCACTTTCCCGATCGCCCGGTCTATCCCGGCGTCATGATGATCGAAGCGATGGCGCAGACCGCGGGTGTGATCGGCATCAAGTCGGTCGAAGGCACCGAGAAGCCGCGCGCGGTCTATTTCCTCACCATCGACAAGTGCAAGTTCCGCAAGCCTGTGCTGCCCGGCGATACCATCGAATACCACATGCGCTCGATCGGCCGCCGCAAGGCCATGTGGTGGTTTCACGGCGACGCCAAGGTCAACGGCCAGGTGGTTGCGGAGGCCGACGTCGGCGCCATGCTGACCGACTGAGCGGGATCAACTTCTCTGGATGCGCTCGCGCGCAGGACACGCGTACCGGCCGCCGCTGACCTCGCGCTTGATGTTCTGGTTGAAGAACTGTCCCATGGACGGTGCGCCCAGCAGGCGCTCGACCGTGTCGACCGGTACGCCGCAATAGCGGTCATAAACGCCTTCAACGGCCACGACGAGGGCCTGCTGCGCACGGTCGTAACAGACCCGCTGAAGCACCGTGCTGCGGCTGATGTCGCGGCACTCGAACGTCGCGAGGTCGATGGGGCGGTGTTCGGCGGTCTCGATCGTCTCGGAGACGATCGGCGCGGCGGCGAGCTGTGCGAGGAGAAGTGCCAGGGCCCTGACCACGATACCTGAAGCTCCGCGTGAACTTGTTGATGACCCGGGAAGGCTGCCTCATCCGGCACTTGAAACACGGAGAGATCATACGTCACTGGACAGATCGGGCATAGTCGCGCTAACCAGCGGAAAACCGAGCGACTTCAACACCTAATCAGACCTTCTTGATGAGTCAGATTGCTTGATGAGTAAGATTGACCCCACCGCACGGATCGCGGACGGCGCCGTGATCGGCGAGGGCACCGAGATCGGCCCCTTCTGCATCATCGGCCCGCATGTCGCGATCGGCAATAACTGCAAGCTGATCGGACAGGTCACCGTCATCGGCCACACCTCGATCGGAGATGGCTGCGTGATCTCGCCGTTCGCGGTGCTGGGCGGGGCGCCCCAGGATCTCAGCTACAAGGGCGAGCCCACGAAGCTTGAGATCGGCTCGGGCTGCACCATCCGCGACGGTGCGACCATGAATGTCGGCACCATCAAGGGCGGTGGCCTGACGCGCGTCGGCAACGACGGCTATTTCATGAACAACAGTCATGTCGGGCATGACTGCATGGTCGGCAACAACGTGATCTTCGCAACCTCGGCGACGCTCGGCGGCCATTGCGAGATCGGTGACGCCGTCTATATCGGCGGCCTGTCCGCAGTGCATCAGTTCACCCGCATCGGCCCCTATGTGATGGTTGGCGGTGTCTGCGGCGTGCGCGACGACGTCATCCCGTATGGGCTGGTCAACGGCCAATATGCGGTGCTCGAAGGCCTCAACCTGATCGGCATGAAGCGGCGCAAGTTCACCAAGCAGCGGCTTGTGACCGTGCGCGCGTTCTACCAGAAGCTCTTCCATGGCCCCGCTACCTTTGCCGAACGCCTGGAGGCGGCGCGGCCGCTCGCCGGTGGAGATCCGGCGATCGGCGAAATCCTCGACTTCATCGGCAAGGGCAAGCGCCCGCTCTGTCTTCCCGCCATCGCGAAGTGATGATGGAATGGCCCCGGGCATGACATCGGCGGCTTCGGAAATTTCATCGCCGGTCGGCGTCGTCGCTGGCGGCGGCGCGATGCCGTTCGCGGTTGCCGACTCGCTCGCCGCCCGCGGCATCACGCCGGTGTTGTTTCCGCTTCGAGGAGCCTGCGATCCCGCGCGGGTAGAGAAATTCCGTCATCGCTGGATCTCGGTCGGCCAGCTCGGCCGCGCCATGCGGTTGTTTCGCGAGGAGGGCTGCCGCGAGCTGATCTTCATCGGCACGCTGGTACGGCCTTCGCTCTCGGAGGTCCGGGTCGACTTCACGACGCTCCGGCTGCTCGGCAATGTCATCCGCGCCTTCCGTGGCGGCGACGATCATTTGTTGTCCGGCGTCGGGCGCATTCTCGAGCAGGGCGGCTTTCGCATGGTCGGCATCAAAGATGTCGCGCCCGACCTCTTGATGCCCGAGGGCTGCATCAGCCGCGCCTGGCCGAGCGACACCGGCAAGACCGACATCGAGCGCGGACGCGCGGTGCTGACCGCGCTTGGTCCGTTCGACATCGGCCAGGCCGCGGTCGTGATCGACGGCCATGTGGTGGCGGTCGAGGACATCGAGGGCACCGATGCGCTGCTCGCGCGCGTGGCGCGCCTGCGCGAAGAGGGCCGCATCCGCGCCGCCACCGGGCGGGGCGTGCTGGTAAAGGTCCCAAAGAGCGGGCAGGATCTGCGCTTCGACCTGCCGACGATCGGCCCGCGCACCCTCGAGGGCGTCGCCGCCGCAGGGCTGGCCGGCATCGCCGTCGTTGCCGGCAACACCATCGCCGCCGAGCCGGAGGCGATGATCGCGCTCGCCGACGCCAAATATGTCTTCGTCATCGGCCTGCCGGCGTGATGCAAGGTCGCGATCCCAAGCGCAAGATATTCCTGATCGCCACGGAGGAATCCGGCGACCGGCTCGGCAGCGCCTTGATGAAGGTGCTGCGCCAGCGCCTCGGCGACGGCGTGCAGTTCGTGGGCGTCGGCGGCCACACCATGGCGCGCCAGGGGCTCGAGACGCTGTTTCCGATCGAGCAGCTCTCGATCGTCGGCTTCGCCGCGGTCGTGCAGCAATTGCCGAAGATCCTGCGGCTGATCCGCGAGACCGCGGAGGCCGTGACCGAAGCCGCGCCGGACGCGCTCGTCATCATCGACAGCCCCGATTTCACCCACCGTGTCGCCCGCCGCGTGCGGACGCGCAATCCGGCGATCCCGATCGTCGACTACGTCTCGCCACAGCTCTGGGCCTGGCGGCCGGGACGGGCGCGGACCATGCTCGGCTATGTCGACCATGTGCTCGGCCTGTTGCCATTCGAGCCGGAGGAATACCGCAAGCTCGGCGGGCCGCCATGCAGCTATGTCGGCCATCCCCTGATCGAGCAATTGCCCTCGCTGCGGCCGAACGCGGAGGAGCAGGCGCGCCGCGACGGCGAGCCGCCGGTCTTGCTGGTGTTGCCCGGCAGCCGCCGCAGCGAGATCAGGCACCATCTCGACGTGTTCGGCGCGACGCTCGGCCGATTGCAGACCGAAGGCCGCGCGTTCGAGCTGATGCTGCCGACCATGCCGCATCTCGAAACCACCATCCGCGAAGGCATCGCGAACTGGCTGGTCAAGCCTCAAATCGTGGTCGGCGAGAACGAGAAGCGCGCTGCCTTCCGCATCGCGCGCGCGGCACTGGCAAAATCCGGCACGGTGACGCTGGAGCTCGCGCTATCGGGCATTCCGATGGTGACAGCCTATCGCGTCGGCGCGATCGAAGCCTTCATCCTGCGCCGCGCGATCCGCGTCTCCTCGGTGATCCTCGCCAATCTCGTGATCGGCAAGGATGTCATCCCGGAGTTCCTGCAGGAAGACTGCACGCCGGAGAAGCTAGCGCCCGCGCTCACGCAGCTTCTGACCGATTCACCGTTGCGCCGACAGCAGGTGGAAGCGTTCGCGCAGCTCGATACGATCATGTCGACCGGCAACAAGTCGCCGAGCGTACTCGCCGCCGACATCGTGCTGGCGACGATGCGCAAGGGCAGGCGGGCAGGCTTGGACGTGTACTCATAAACGTTGGCTTGCCAGCGCAAAGCGGAAGCCTCCTAACCTTGGGCGTGATCGGCGGTTTGTGACCCAGAGCAGACCTCGCGTCGATTTGCATCTCTCATCGTCTCGGTAAGACTGCCAACATCCTCGGTCCACCAAACAACCACGGCAAACCGGGACGTCAGGTGCATGTCAGGATCTGCGCGCAATATCTTGTGCGCTCGCCTAGGTGCGGCCTCCTGATTGGATTTACCTAAAGGGACGCATGCGTCTTGCTCTAAAAATGTTCAGATTTCTTGTCGCGATCTTGCTTCTTGGGATTTTAGGGTTCGCTGGCTGGCTGACCTTCAGCCCACCCAATGGACTAGGGTCTGTACCTAATTAGCGAGTTCTGATTCCCTCGTGCCAAGTTGATTCGGCACGGGGGACTTCGATGCGCAAAGGACTGTTCTGGCTCAACGACAAGCAGTGGGCTCAGATAGAGCCGCATCTGCCAACGAACCAGACCGGCCCGGCGCGCCAAGACGATCGACGCATTATCAGCGGTATCATTCACATGCTCCAGTGCGGCGCACGCTGGCGCGATTGCCCGTCCGACTATGGCCCTTACACGACGATCTATAATCGGTTCAATCGCTGGGCTAAGCGCGGACATTGGCAGGCGATCTTTGAAGCGCTCGCCCGCTGCGGCAAGGACCGAGTGGCTTTGTCGATCGACTCC
>NZ_JADPJC010000063.1:0-2504 GCF_023073215.1 Bradyrhizobium sp. 35 | reverse complement strand
TGACGCCCGCGCTTTTGACGGATGGCCTTCGTATCGAGGGCGGCATCTGACCCGTTCAGGCAGCGGCGGTTTTGGGGAAGTTGAAGGGCAGCAGGTCGGTGATATCGGCGTCGTCGGCGCGCTGAGGCAATTCGGTGAGCACGTGGCGCAACCAGGCTAACGGCTCGACGCGTGAGGCGCGGCAGGTCAGCATCAGACTGTAGACGACGGCACTGGCCCTGGCTCCCTCGACGGTGTCGCTGAACAGCCAGCTCTTTCTGCCAGTGGCAAAGATTCTGATATCGCGCTCCAGGAGATTGTTGTCGATCGGCATCCTGCCGTCTTGCGTGTAGCGCGTCAGATATGACCATTGGTTCAGAGTGTAGGATACGGCATCGCCAAGCTTGCTGTCGGGCAAGACCTTCGGGGCGATTTGATCGAGCCATTCCTTGAGGGCGTTCAGGACGGGAATGCTGTGTTGCTGGCGGAAGCGGCGAATGCATTGATCTGGCGTTTCGCCTCTGTCTGGTTTTTCGTCCCGCGCCTGCCTTTCAACCCGGTAAAGCTGTTCGAAGAACCGCAGCGCCTGCTCTGGCGGGCCGCCGCCCTTCTTCCTCGCCTTGAGGGCATCGACAAAGCGCCGTCGGGAGTGGGCCATGCATCCAATGTGGGTGGTCCCTTCCAGCGTGCGCCATGCGGTATAGCCGTCACTCATCACGATGCCACGGTAATCGCCGAGGAAGGCCTGCGGGTGGATCTGGCCGCGGCCCGGCTGATAATCCAGAAGAACGATGGGCTCGTGACTGCCCTGGCCGCTGCGATAAGCCCACATGTACGATGTGCTGGTGGCTTTTTTGTCCTTCTCCTTGAGGACCTGAACCGTCGTCTCGTCGCCATGGATGAGAGGTTGCAGTCTGAGCCGCAGCTTCAGGGCGTCTGAGATGCGATGCAGATGCTTCTCGCTCGAGCCGATCACCCAGTGACCCAAAGCGCCGCGGCTGACAGGAACACCTGCGCGTTCGAAGGCCTGCGCCAGACGGTAGAGCGGCGTGCCATCGACATATTTGTGAACCAGCGCGAACGCCAGCGTTGAGGCCGTGGCAACGCTGCCCGGCAAGGGCTGCGTCGGCATCGGCGCGGTCACGACAGGGGCATTGATCCCGGTGCGATCGCAATGGCGGCACCCATATTTGAAGCGCACATTCTGTAAAACCTTCGCCTTCACCTCGATATGAAGTTGCTCGGTGACAGTCTCGCCCATGCGATGCATCTGGCCACGGCAGCAAGGACACGCCTTCTGATCGTCGGGCAGGTCATACTCGACCCGCTCACGCGGCAGGTTCGCCGGCAGCGGTCTGCGGCCGCGCTTCTTTCCCGTTGTGCTTTCGACGGGTGGCAAGCCCGTGTCCGGAAGTTCGGCGATATTGTCCGTTTCGCTGCCGGCATCATCCTCGTCGGCGGCCTGCTCGGCTTCATTGAACAGACGGTCGACGTGCTTTTCGCTGCGCGGCGCAAAACGATGCAGGCGTGCCAGCGCCAGTTCTTCCTCGAGCCTGACGACGCGCTCCGTGAGCTGACGATTCTCCACCTGCAGCGCAGCAATGCGCGCCAACAGCGCTTCGACACTCGGTTCGCCGGTTCGATTCATCGGATTCTTGAATCTGAACCGTACCGACGCGTCAACCGCTCAAGTCGAGAGCTCAGCCGGCAACCTGATATTGCCGCACCGGATGGCGGACCATCGCATCGATATCGATGCCGTCAAGGATCCAGTGCAATTGCTCGGTCGTCAGCGTGACGACCGCCTCCTGGCGGCGCGGCCATCGGAACTTGTCCTCGGTCAGCCGCTTCAGGACCAGCACAAAGCCGGACCGGTCGAAGAACAGCAACTTCATCCGGTCGCAACGGCGATTGCAGAACGCAAAAACCGCCGGAGCGAACGGATCGAGCGCCATCGTCTCCTGGACCAGAACCGCAAGGCTGTTGATGCCAGCCCGGAAGTCGATCGGCTCACGGTGCAGATAGACCTGCAGGTCACCGCCCAGTCTGAACATGGCCCAGGGCTCCGATGATCGCCGTCAATGCATCCACATCGCCGCATTCCAGCGCGACCTTCACGCCGTTCGGCAGCGACGCGCTCACTTTGGCCGGAGAACAAAAAGCTGTAGTCCCCTTGGGTTCCGACCCGCGCACTTCATCGCAAGCCGCCGGCAAACCCACCATCGCCACGCTGCTCCCCCGCGACAGGGCGCGATCGGAAGCCCCCTCAAGTTGAACCGGGATGAACGCCGATGGGGGAGACCGCGGGAGAGACCTGGTCGCGGTGTGCTTCTTGATCCATTTCCGGAGCAGGTTCGCGTTGACCCCGTGTTCGAGCGCAAGTCTCGATACCGAAACGCCAGGCTCAAGACAACTCGCGACAAGACGCTCCTTCGATGCCGCCTCGTAGCGCCGGCGACCGTTCCGACCAACAAGCCTGACCCGCAGTTTCTGATCATCGTCTGCCATCACAAGGTGTCCACCTA
>NZ_JADPJC010000016.1:0-2523 GCF_023073215.1 Bradyrhizobium sp. 35 | reverse complement strand
AGATTTGCCGGCATCCGATCACCCTCGTGCGACCTAAATGACGACACGCCACTCCGGCCTGATAGGCGGGAGTCGCTTGAACTCTCAGCGCCGGCGCCCAATGATATCTGCCGGGGATAGAAATTAACCTAGCAGGAATGAAACCGGTGGTGCGAGCTAAAATCGGCCGCTGTGGTCAGTTAAGCGCGAACGCATTGATCCAAGTTAAAGGTGTCGGCTTCAATTCCGCTATGGGTCGAAAAGCGGCGGTAGGCTGCAAGCTGGATCGGTGTCCGGTTTGCCCTCTGCCAGCCGACATGACATGCTCCAAGCGACTTTCGGGTATGGGCCCATGCACCGCGGCGGAGCCTTATTCGATCACTTGGTCGGCCCGTATCAGCAACGAGGTCGGCACGGTGAGACCCAGCGCTTTGGCCGTCTTTACGTTGATTATGAGGACGAACTTCGTTGGCCTTTGTACCGGGAGGTCCACAGGTTTGGCACCCCTGAGGATCTTGTCTACATAGTCGCCCGCATGACGGAATAGATCGGCGGTATCGGCCCCGTATACCGATAGTCCCCCATCGGCATAATGCCGAAACAAGTAGTTTGCTGGCAGGTGATACTTAGCCGCGAGCGCGATAATCCGCTGCGCCTGGGCATAAGTGAGCGCATCGCCGAAATCAATGATCGCATCGGCGTGTTGGGCGGCGGCCGAGGCAAAGGCAATGTCGAGTTCTTCTGGCTTGGTCGCCGGAACGAGAGGCAGAGCCACGCCGAGGTGCCGGGCTATGCGTGGGATCTCTTCCGCGAAGTACAGCCTTTGCAGTGGATTATCTGGATTGATCAAGACTGCGATTTTAGATGCGCCGGGAACAAGTTCTCGAAGAATTTCTAGACGTTTTGCGAAGAAGTCGTCGGGGACGTTGGTCGTCACGCCTGTCATGTTGCCACCTGGTCGCGACAGGCTTTGTATGAGGCCGAGGTGCACGGGATCAGCGACACCCACGAATACGATGGGAATCGTGCCGGTCGCGGATTTGAGCGCTATTGCTGCTTGCGGTCCTGGAGCGATCAGGATGTCGGGGCCGAGGGCCATCAGCTCGGCGACGGAGTCGGTCAGTCGATCTGCGGGTTGAGAAAACCGATACTCTATGGTGAGGTTTTTTCCCTGTATCCAACCTAGGCTTCGCAGCGCATCAATGAACGCAACCTCGGCTTGATTAAGGGCCTTGCCGCTTCCATCGCCTATGGCGAGAAAGCCGAGTCGACGACGCTTGCCCTGCCCCTGCGAAGAACGTGGCGAAATGAGCAGCGCCGCAGTTCCCGCAATGAACTCTCGTCGCTTCATTGCAATCCTCGCAGAAGCCTGAAGACAACGACCAAACAATGATACCACGTCTCAACGATCGGTGCGGATCCCTTTCTGACCTCGACCACAAACGTACTCACGTCGGCTTGGACCCGCGACGGCTTCTGTCATGACGCTGTTCGGCTCACATCCCCAGAGTGTTCAACTCTTGTTTGAGGTCAAGACCAACTATGAAGCCGGGCATTAGGTACCCAATTCGCCAAGTTGCCGCTGTTGTGGCCATCCTGCCAAGGGCCATGCAACGGCGGCACTTGCCAGATCGCAACGAAAACCTCATCACCTCATCAGCTTTGTCTCCGCCGCCGATGATCACGTCACTGCTCCATGCCAGGCGATATCACTGGCATCGTTTCAAGTACGTAGCTGTTGGCACCTGGTTGGCTCAGTTCGTGTTGGTGAACTTGTACGTTCCCTTCTTGTGACCAATGACCTGGCTGATGCCATCGAAGTTACTCTTGAGCGGGTCGATGGTGACGACGAGCGCAGCCTGCAGACCTTCAAATTTCCCCGTTCCACCAGTGATCTTGCAATTGTTGGGAGATCCCGGCATCCAGTCACACTGTTCGAACACTTGATCGCCGTCCTTGTCGATGTAAGTACAAAACCCGTGAATCTCCGCGGTCTTTGCGGACGAATCCGTAAGGCGGCTCAATTGACAGCGTCCACCCATGTTGTTGAGTACAGGGTTTCCAGCCTCGTTCGAGGCTGCCATGGCTTGGTTCACAAAAACAAACTCTCTGCCGTTGCCTATCGACATTGGCTTGGGTGCTGGAATAGGCGTGGCGGTGAATATGACCGAGACCGAGCCTTCCGGCGGCACGCCCTGTGCAATGGCGCTAAAACTGGTCAGAATGGCAACGACCGAAAACAATGCGATGAGTACACGATTAAAGGCCATCGTTCCCTCCCTTTGTGATGGCGCAGAGAACTAATGCGAGCGAGCAGGCTACGCCCCGAGGAACACTCCAGCAAGAGTTACAGATCTACAAACAGTAACACAGTGTCGCAGGCGGAGCTCAGCACGCGAGGGTGCGTCAGTAGAGCTGATCCACTTGACTGTTTGCGCGGGTGAGGCCGCCGCGAATGAGCATTTCCGCTTCGGCTCAGAAGCTGCCTCGAGGCAACTTCAGCTACGCGACCAGTTTACCAGCGACACCGGACATCACGGTGTC
>NZ_JADPJC010000001.1:0-2552 GCF_023073215.1 Bradyrhizobium sp. 35 | reverse complement strand
GGACTAAACCGCTCGCGCGGTAGGCACGACGGCCGGCAGCGCGGCTGAGAGGATAGCGCAACGAGGCGTCCTGTCTTGAGATGAGGGGTTCGCAACCTTCACCCAAGACAGGAGCATCCCCATGACCGACGAGGCCACGAGCCCGTTGCGGCGGCGCATGATCGAAGACATGACGATCCGCAAGTTCGCGCCGAAGACCCAACATGACTATGTGCAGAGGGTCAAGAACTTCGCGGTATTCCTCGGGCGATCGCCGGAAACGGCGAGTTTTGAGGACGTGCGGCGCTACCAGCTGCATCTGGCATCGAACGGCGTTGGCGTGCCGACTATCAACCAGACCGTCTCGACGCTGCGGTTCTTCTTCAAGGTTACGCTCAAGCGCAACGAGATCGTCGAGCACACCCACGTCATTCACGAGCCGCGCAAGCTGCCGGTGGTGCTGAGCCCGGAAGAAGTGGCGCGCCTGCTCGATGCGGCACCGGGGCTCAAGTACAAGGCGGCGCTCAGCGTAGCCTATGGCGCCGGCCTGCGGGCCAACGAGGTCGTCTCGCTCAAGATCTCCGACATCGACAGCAAGCGGATGATCATCCGGGTCGAACAGGGCAAGGGCGGCAAGGACCGTAACGTCATGCTCTCCCCACACCTGCTCGATCTGCTGCGCGCCTGGTGGAAGGCGGCACGGCCACAGGGCTGGCTCTTCCCTGGCCGCGATCCGGCCCAGCCGATGACCACGCGCCAGCTCAACCGCGCCTGCCACGCCGCTGCCCAGATGGCGGAGATCAACAAGCGGGTCTCGCTGCACACCTTGCGGCACAGCTTCGCCACTCATCTCTTGGAGCAGAACATCGACGTGCGCGTGATCCAGGTTCTGCTCGGTCACGCCAAGCTCGATACGACCGCGCTCTATACCCGCGTCGCCACCAAGACGATCAGCGAGGTCATGAGCCCGTTGGAGCACATCGCGATCAAGCTGAAGGAGGCCCGGCCGCCCGGCTGACGCGAGGCCGGCGTGTCTCGTCCGGCTCTGGAGGTTGCGGATATCTTCCGCGACCGTGGCCCGGCATGGCGGCAGGCCCATGCCGGCCGTGTCAGCCTCGACCAGTTGAAGGTGATGTCGGCGATCGAGAGCTGCCGCACGGCGGCGCTCGGCGGCCATGTCGCGCGCTGCGAGGACTGCGCCTACACGTCCATCGCCTACAACTCCTGCCGCAACCGGCACTGCCCGAAGTGCCAGGGCGCCGCGGCGAAGCAGTGGCTCGCCGATCGCCAAGCCGAGCTGCTGCCGGTGCCATATTATCACGTCGTGTTCACGCTGCCGGCCCGGATCGCCGACATCGCCTACCAGAACAGGGCCATCATCTACGATCTCCTGTTCAAGCTCTCGGCCGAGACGATGCTGACGATCGCCGCAGATCCGAAGCATCTCGGCGCCAGGATCGGTATCACGTCCGTGCTGCACACCTGGGGCTCGGCCATGACCCACCACCCGCATGTGCATATGATCGTGCCAGGCGGCGGCATCTCGCCCGACGGACAGCGCTGGGTGTCCTGCCGGCCGGGGTTCTTCCTGCCGGTGCGCGTGCTCTCACGCCTGTTTCGGCGGCTGTTCCTAGGTCGCCTCGCCGCCCTCCACCAGGCCGGGCGCCTGAGCTTCTTCGGCAACGACGCTCATCTCGCTGCAGCGCAGTCATTCGCCGCATTGCTTGCAGCGTCGCGCAAGACGGAATGGGTCGTCTATGCCAAGCGTCCGTTCGGCGGACCACAAGCCGTGCTGGCCTATCTGTCGCGCTATACTCACCGCGTCGCCATCGCCAACAGCCGCCTGATCGCCCTCGACCAGCACGATGTCACCTTCAGATGGAAGGATTATCGGGTCGAAGGCCGCGACCGGCAAAAGCGGATGACGCTCGCCACAGACGAGTTCATCCGCCGCTTCCTCATCCACGTGCTGCCAAAAGGCCTTCACCGCATCCGCCATTACGGCCTGCTCGCACGGGGCGTCTGCGCCGACAATGTCGCACGCGCGCGCGAACTGCTCGCCGTCAGCGATCGTGAGGATGAACCGACCGAGACCATCGTCGACAGCGGCAAGCCACCGTGTCCATGCTGCGGCGGCCGCATGATCGTCATCGAGGTTTTTGAGCGAGGTGCAATGCCGCACCGTCAATCGACCGCGCCAATCAGCGCCATCAGGATCGACACCTCATGACCGCGCATCGGCCATTCCGCAAAGCTGTTCGTCATGCCCGCCGCTCATCGACCGGCCACGGCGCAGCGCACCCGAACGCTCATCGGTCGTCGCCCATCCGTCGATCATTGATCGCGTTCGACAACGTCCACCGCCCATTCCATGATAGCGACAGCGTCGTGCCGCGCGCTGCACCGGTTCGAACTCCATCACCAAACTCGCCTGCAGCGCTCAAATCCCCATAGAGCCTGCCGCATCAGTCCTGCCCACCATGCGCGGTTTCCTCCCTTGGAGGCTTTCGGACGCCGGCCGCCCGAATGTGCCGCGCCGTCAATCATGCGGCCGGCATCCGAAACCCTTCACA
>NZ_JADPJC010000130.1:0-2626 GCF_023073215.1 Bradyrhizobium sp. 35 | reverse complement strand
TGCGGATTCCGACGAAGCCGGCCATGCATTCCAATTCGAAGCCGGCCGGGTATTCCGATCGGAAGCCGGCCACCCGTGGCGTCGTTCGCATGGGTCAATTTCATGATGTCGTCGAGGGCTGGGAAGGTCAAGAGACCGGTTGATCTTGAGCCGGTTGCTTCTGCTTCCTGAGGCTCTCTCCTTTGAGTTCGATGCGGTAGGCATTGTGGACGAGGCGATCGAGGATCGCGTCGGCGATGGTGGGGTTTCCGATGATTTCGTACCAGCGATCGACGGGCAGCTGGCTGGTGACGATGATCGAGCGAGCCTCATATCGATCCTCGACGATTTCGAGCAAATCACGGCGCTGGTCGGCGTCGAGCGGTTCTGGTCCCCAGTCATCGAGAATGAGCAGATCGAGACGAGCGATCGCCCGCAGCATCTTGGTGTAACGGCCATCGGCGCGGCCGAGCGCGAGGGCGGCGAACAGACGCGGCACGCGATGGTACGCAACTGAGAAGTCGTCTCGGCAAGCCTTGTTGCCGAGGGCGCAAGCAAGCCAGCTCTTGCCGACGCCGCACGGCCCGGTAACGAGGAGATTATGCCGTGCCCGGATCCAGTCGCCGGCGGCGAGTTTTAGAAAGAGCGTGCGGTCGAGGCCGCGGATGGCGCGGTAGTCGACATCCTCGACGCAGGCGGCATGACGCAGCTTGGCGGCTCGAGCTCTGCTCTCAAACCGCTTTTGCTGGCGCCGCGTTTTCTCATGTTCCAGGAGCAGGGCCAGCCATTCGGCGTGTTCGAGGCTGCGCGCTTCGGATTGGGCATCGAGGTCCTTGAAGCCTTTGGCCATACCGTGGAGACCGAGGCTATGCAGCAGGTCGAGGGTGGGATGGGTCAGCATGCTGGATAATCCTTTCAATGGAAGTAACCGGGGCCGCGCAGATTGGGATGTTCGATGATCGCGTCCTCGGTATCGCGAGAACTGCGTTCGAGCTTGTTGGCGATGATGGAGGCGATGCTCTTGTAGGTCAGTGCACTGACCGCGACCGCGCGGGCCGCGATCAGCTCGGCGCGTTCGGGATCAATATCCTTGAACAGCCGAAGCACGCCGAGACAGGTCCGGAATCCCTGTTCGGGATGAGGCCGATTGGCCAGGATGGCGAGGACGAGCCCCTCGGTGTTGGGCCCGATCGATCGCCCCCAGCGCCGGAATCGATCGGGAGTCCACGCGGCGTAACGCCGATGCGCACTGGGCATGTGATCGGGATCCGTGCCGTGCCGGCGGCCGCCATAACGACGCTGGTGAGCAGCAACACGCAAACCCCGATGGAACAACTCGATGGTCCGGGTGGTGGCGCGAACGTCGACCTGCTCGCGGATCAGGCCGTGTGGAACTGAGTAGAAGAAGCCGTCGACCTCGACATGATAATCGAGCGAGACGCGGGCCAGGAGCCATTCCGCGAACTGATAGTCGGCATCCGGCAACGGCGCCAGGACAGGCATCTCGACGGTCTCGAACAATTGCCGGCGGCTGACGCCAAGCCGGCGCATGACGTGGGCGTTGATACGCTCCAGCGCGGCGGCGATTGCCGCGTTCGCCTCGGCCAGCGAGAAGAAGGTCTGCCGGCGAAGCCGCCCGAGGATATAGGTCTGGGCAAAACGCACTCCGGCTTCCACTTTTGCTTTATCCCGGGGCTTTCTTGGCCGTGCCGGAAGGATGCCGACGCCGTAATGGGACGCCATCATCCCGTAGCTGCGATTGATTTCAGGGTCGTAGAACGAAGCCCGGTGCACGCCGGACTTCAGATTGTCAGGGACGACGAGGCGGGGCACCCCGCCAAAGAACCGGAACATCCGGACATGGGCCTCGATCCAGTCCGGAAGTGTCTGCGTCCAGGTCGCCTCGGCGTAGGTGTAATTCGAGGCGCCAAGCACCGCGACGAAGATCTCCGCGTCGCCCACAACCCCGGTTTCGCGATCAACGATCATGATCTTCTTGCCGGAGTAATCGACAAAGACCTTGTCGCCGGCCGGATGGTCCTGCCGCATCGTCGGAGACAGCCGCCGCTCGAATTCCCGGAATAAATCGCAGAACCGGCTGTAGCCATATCCTTCCGGGTGGACCGCCCGGTATTCCTCCCACAGGACCATCAGATTGACGCCAGGCCGCTTCAGCTCACAGGCCAGCGAGGCCCAATCCGGCTCCCGGCGCCGGCGGAAGCCGCGCCTGACGCCGGCATGGGCAAACAGACGTTGTTCAAGAACGGCGTCGGTCAGATGGCCCGCCAAAGGCCACGCCAGCCCGGCAGTCGAGGCACGCTTCAGATTGTCCTGGATCGTGCTCCGCGCCACGCCGAGCGTGCGCCCGATCTCCCGGGCGCTCACCCCATCACGGGCAAGCCGCAGCATCTGTCGTATCTGTCGCATGGTCAGTTCTCTCTTGGCCGGCATCCGCTTCCCCTCGTTGATCAACGAGGGACTTGATGCCTGAGGGACTGACCCAAACGAAAACGCCGACTTCCAAAACCCCGGCCGGCTTCAAATCGGAATGCCGGCCGGTTTCATTTCGGAATGGTGGCCGGCTTCAAATCGGAACGATGGCCGGCTTCAAGTCGGAATACCCGGCCGAAATAAATCGGAATCCGCA
>NZ_JADPJC010000128.1:0-599 GCF_023073215.1 Bradyrhizobium sp. 35 | reverse complement strand
GAGCTCGACGTCGTCGAGGGCATGCAGTTCGACCGCGGCTACATCTCGCCCTACTTCGTCACCAACGCCGACAAGATGCGCGTTGAGATGGACGACGCCTACATCCTCATCAACGAGAAGAAGCTCTCCTCGCTGAACGAGCTGCTCCCGCTGCTCGAGGCCGTGGTGCAGACCGGCAAGCCGCTGATCATCGTCGCCGAGGACGTCGAAGGCGAGGCGCTTGCGACCCTGGTCGTGAACCGTCTGCGCGGTGGTCTGAAGGTTGCGGCCGTCAAGGCTCCGGGCTTCGGCGATCGCCGCAAGGCCATGCTGCAGGACATCGCGATCCTGACCGGTGGCCAGGCGATCTCGGAAGATCTCGGCATCAAGCTCGAGAACGTCACGCTCAACATGCTCGGTCGCGCCAAGAAGGTGATGATCGACAAGGAGAACACCACGATCGTCAACGGCGCCGGCAAGAAGGCCGACATCGAAGCGCGCGTGGCTCAGATCAAGGCGCAGATCGAGGAAACCACCTCGGACTACGACCGTGAGAAGCTCCAGGAGCGTCTTGCCAAGCTCGCAGGCGGCGTCGCGGTGATCCGCGTCGGCGGCGCGAC
>NZ_JADPJC010000156.1:0-2662 GCF_023073215.1 Bradyrhizobium sp. 35 | reverse complement strand
AGACACCGGAGAGAGCCTTTCGGCAGCGGATGGCGAACGAATCGTCCGACTGGTCGCGCACTATGTAGGAGCAGAAGTTCATCCCGGCTCGCCCCGGATATCGGCTGAGCTGCCGGAAACGGGGGAACGTTTCGAAGGATTGCTGCCGCCGGTTGTTGCCGCACCGACGTTTGCGATCCGCAAACCGGCGGTCGCCGTGTTCGGCCTGGACGACTATGTCGCCGCAGGCATCATGAACGTGAGCCAAGCGAGCGCGCTTCGCGATGCCGTCGCCGCACGGAAGAACATCCTGGTCGCCGGCGGCACCTCGACCGGGAAGACGACGCTGACAAATGCGCTGCTTGCCGAGGTCGCGAAAGGATCAGACCGCGTCGTCCTCATCGAAGACACCCGGGAGCTTCAGTGCAGGGCACCGAACCTGGTGGCGCTGCGGACCAAGGACGGCGTGATCTCGCTTTCCGATCTTGTGCGCTCCTCTCTTCGCCTGCGCCCTGATCGCATTCCGATCGGCGAGGTCCGTGGGGCCGAAGCGCTGGATCTTTTGAAAGCCTGGGGCACAGGACATCCCGGTGGCATCGGAACGATACACGCCGGGACCTCGCTTGGCGCGCTGCGCCGGCTCGAGCAGCTGATCCAGGAAGCCGTCATCACCGTCCCACGCGCCCTGATCGCAGAAACCATCAACGTCATAGCCGTTCTCTCTGGCCGTGGCGGCGAACGGCGGCTGAGCGAACTCGCCAGCGTCGACGGCCTTGGATCATCGGGCGACTACAGCCTTTCGAACATCGGAGATCAGTCATGACCACACGATCGTCTCTCGGGCGCGGCTTCATCTCAATTGTGGCGTTCGCCAGCCTTGCCCTAGCCAGCGCGCCGGCCTGGGCCGCCGGCTCGAACATGCCTTGGGAGCAGCCGCTGAACCAAATCCTGCAATCGGTCGAAGGTCCGGTCGCAAAGATCATTGCCGTCATCATCATCATCGTGACCGGGCTGTCGCTCGCCTTTGGCGACACCTCGGGTGGTTTCCGGCGGCTAGTCCAGATCGTGTTTGGCCTGTCGGTCGCATTCGCCGCATCGAGCTTCTTCCTGTCGTTCTTCTCATTCGGCGGCGGAGTGGTGATCTGATGGACGAGCCAGTCCCGGGATTTGTGGCTCCCGTCCACCGCGCGCTCACCGAACCGATCCTGATGGGCGGCGCGCCGCGCGCGGTTGCCATTCTCAACGGCACACTGGCCGCCGCACTCGGTCTCGGCCTGCGCATGTGGCTGGCCGGCCTTCTCTTCGCCTTCGTGGGTCACATGGCTTCGGTCTGGGCCGCCAAGCGCGATCCGGAATTCGTAGAAGTCGTGCGCCGGCATGTTCGCGTCCCCGCTCACCTCAGCACCTGAAGTCGTCCCATGATGAATCTTGCCGAATACCGCCGTTCAAGCACACGTCTTGCCGACTTCCTGCCCTGGGCTGCCCTGGTCGACGAAGGGATCATTCTCAACAAGGATGGATCATTTCAGCGAACGGCCCGGTTCAGAGGGCCGGATCTCGACAGCTCCGTGCCTGCCGAGCTTGTTGCGGTCGCTGGCCGCCTCAACAATGCACTCCGTCGCCTCGGATCGGGGTGGGCCGTGTTCGTCGAGGCGCAACGTCATTCGGCCGGACGCTATCCGCCGGATACATTCCCGGACGTCGCCTCGGCGCTGGTGGATGCGGAGCGCAAGGCGCAATTCGAACAAGCCGGCAGTCATTACGAATCGAGCTACTACCTGACTCTCCTTTATCTGCCTCCGGCAGAGAGTGCGGCGGCAGCAGAGCGCTTGCTGTACGAGGGCGGCCAGCGCGCTGCGGGAGCCGATGCACGCGAGGTGCTCGCCGGCTTTAGTGACCGGACTAGCCGCGTGCTGCAGCTGGTCGAGGGTTTCATGCCGGAATGCGGTTGGCTTGATGACGAGCAAACCCTGACCTACCTGCATTCGACGGTCTCAACCAAACGGCACCGCGTGCGCGTGCCAGAAATCCCGATGTATCTCGATGCGCTGCTGGCCGATCAACCGCTGGTAGGCGGTCTTGAACCCATGCTGGGCGACGCGCATCTGCGCGTTCTGACGCTCGTGGGGTTCCCAACCGTGACCACGCCCGGGATTCTTGACGAGCTGAACCGGCTGGCATTCCCGTATCGCTGGTCGACGCGGGCTATCATGCTCGACAAGACAGATGCCACCAAGCTCCTCACCAGGATCAGGCGGCAATGGTTTGCCAAGCGCAAATCGATCGCCTCGATCCTGAAGGAAGTGATGACGAACGAGGCCTCCGCGCTTTTGGACACCGATGCCAACAACAAGGCAATGGATGCCGATAGTGCGCTCCAGGAATTGGGTTCGGATCAGATCGGCGAGGTCTTCGTCACGGCAACGGTCACAGTTTGGGACAGGGATCCGCGCGCAGCCGACGAAAAGCTCCGCCTCGCCGAAAAGGTCATCCAGGGCCGGGACTTCACTTGCATGGCCGAGACGGTCAATGCCGTCGAGGCGTGGCTCGGCAGCCTGCCTGGACAAACTTACGCAAACGTCCGCCAACCCCCGGTCTCGACCCTGAACCTCGCCCATATGATCCCGTTGTCTGCGGTATGGGCCGGAGAGGTGAGGGATCACCACCTCAAGGCGCCCCCATT
>NZ_JADPJC010000013.1:0-2814 GCF_023073215.1 Bradyrhizobium sp. 35 | reverse complement strand
ATTGACCCATGCGAACGACGCCACGGGTGGCCGGCTTCCGATCGGAATACCCGGCCGGCTTCGAATTGGAATGCATGGCCGGCTTCGTCGGAATCCGCACTGTTGAACTCCTCCTCGAGCGGAGGTCCGCCGTAACCCGTGCTGAACAGGAAGGGAATCCTTCGCTCCCGCAAGATGCGAGCTACCGGAAAAACAAGTTCGCCAGCCAGGTTCACATCAAGGAGCGCCAAATCGAACGATGCCGTCGTCGCGAGTTCGCACGCCTTTTGTACGTGGGCTGCTGAGGCAACGACCTTCAAGCCCAGTTCCTCAAGCATATCTTCGAGCATGAGGGCCACAAGGCCCTCATCTTCGACCAGGAGAACCTTGGCGCCGGACAGCTCAACCATTGGACGCTGCAGGCATAATGGGAAACACCATGCGGCAGCGAGTGCCCTCCGGCTCGAATACCAGATCGAACTCACCTGCGAGATCATGCTCGACGCAACGTTCCATCAACCGCGTGCCGAAGCCGCGCCGCTTTGGAGGCGTAACAGGTGGTCCGCCACGTTCGTGCCATTCGCAATCCAGCACGGCTTGCGAGCGCTCGCCGGCGCTGATCCGCCAAGTGAGCGAAACTGATCCATTCGGCACTGAGAGTGCGCCGTACTTCGCCGCATTGGTCAGAAGCTCGTTGAGCACCATGGTGATGCTAAGTGCCATGCGGGCGTCTAGTTCAACGTGCGGCCCGCTAGTCAGCACCCGTCCGCCCGACATCGGAGCGACGATATCGTGGACGAGCTTTTCGAAAGGCGTATCCTGCCAGTTTCGCTTCGTCAGCAGGTCATGTCCGCGGGCGAGCGCAAGCAGCCGTCCCGTGAAGGTCGGCAGAAATTCCTGCAGATCGGCGGCGTGACGGGCGGTCTGGTTCGCCAGAGATTGCACCGTGGCCAGGGTGTTTTTCACACGGTGGTTTAGTTCGTCGATGAGAGCCTTTTGAGCGTTCTCGGCGTTCTTCCGCTCGCTAATGTCGACGAGCATGTTGATGGCGCCGACAAGATTGCCGTCCGCGTCGCGCAGCGGCGTTGGAAAAGGAATAAACGGCACGCGTCTGCCGTCTGGACGTTCGGCCACCGCTTCGGCACCGCGAACCGGCCGGTTTTCGCGCAGCGCAACAGCCATCGGGCATTCATTGTGCGGCAGCGGCGAGCCGTCGGGCCAATAGAGCTTCCAGGTCACACACCATTCGTCGCCTGGCTGCGGCGTTCTGCCCGCCATCTCGACGGCAGCCCGATTGAAGAAATTAATGCGCCCCTTGGCGTCCGTCGTGTAGATGGCTGCTGGCAACGCCTCGAGGAGATCGCGCATGCGCTGCTCGCCTTCACGCAAGCGATCCTCCAGTTGCTTGGTGGTGGTGACATCCTGAGCGACCCGCACGCCATAAAGGAAGCAGCCTTCCGAATCCCGCACCGACGAACTGAAGATATCCAGATGGCGAACGGACCCGTCAGGCCGTAGTACACGCTTGCGAACCGTGTAGTTCTCGATGTCGCCGCGGACTTGCCGCGCGTACAATTCGGCATCTTCGGTCTGATCGTTGGAATCGGTGTAGTCGAGGAAGGTCATCCCCAACAGTTCGTCGCGTTTGCGCGCGGTGATGCGGCAGAGGGAATCATTCACCCGCAAGAAGCGACCGTTCTCGTCGGTCTCCGAAATGCCGACGCTGGCGGCCTCATAAGTCGCCGCAAGCCGCGCCTCACTTGCTTGCCGTGCCTCTTCGGCAGCATGCAGTTCGGTGACGTCGGTCGTGAAGCAGCGCGTGTTGACAAACTTGCCGTCCACAATGCGGCTGTTCGAGGTAATCAGGACATGCTTGATCGTGCCGTCGCGGGCGCGCAGCCGGGCAGGGTAGCGCTGCAGCGGCTCACCGCATGAAAGACGCTGGAGAATATCGCCAATCACGGGAGCGTCGGCGTGGAACTCGGCGACATGACGCCCGATATACTCCTCGGGCCGGTACCCAAGCAGATCCAATTCGGCCTTATTGGCGCGAATGATAATTCCCTCGCCACTGACGATGTGAAGGCCCACCGCGCCGTTGTCGAAAAAGTCCTGCAGATCCTGCGTCGTGCGGCGGACTTCCTCCTCGACCTGCTTGCGTCCGGTGATGTCCTGGAAGCAATTGATGGCGCCCTGGATGCGACCAGAAAAGTCGCGCAACGCCCGGATGTTGACCATGGCCGTGAAGCGAGAGCCATCCGGCCGCGCCATTATCACTTCGGCATTGCGCGTCGGCGTTCCCGCGCGAACGGCGGTGGCCATGGGGCAGTCGGCATGCGCGAGGGGAGTTCCATCCAGCAGGTAGAGCTGGTGTGAACCGCAGAAGCGCTCCCTCCCAACATCAGGTGTGCGCCCCCACAGCACCACAGCCTCCGCGTTATAGGCGACCAGCAGCCCCTCCGCGTCACAGAGATAGACTGCGCCCGGAATGGCATCGAGCGCGGCAGCGCCGGCCGCAACCAGGGCCTCGAACTCCGTGGGGCGGTGCCGGGCGGAGAGTGGGAATTCTTCTACGTTCGACATGCGGGTGCCCGGCTCTCGGGGGCGAGAGGAACGACGACCCGATACGAGCGTCGTTCGTGCAATGGGCGGACGCCCCTCCGGCCCGCCGAACTGCTCTTAACGCATCACGGGCCCCTTGGTTCCCCCCGTAGGTACGGGTTCGCGAGGGTCCGCTAATGTGAAGGGTTTCGGATGCCGGCCGCATGATTGACGGCGCGGCACATTCGGGCGGCCGGCGTCCGAAAGCCTCCAAGGGAGGAAACCGCGCATGGT
>NZ_JADPJC010000162.1:0-2879 GCF_023073215.1 Bradyrhizobium sp. 35 | reverse complement strand
CCAGAAACTCCAGATTGCCGTCCGGCAGGTACCGCGCGAGATCCCCGGTCCGGTACATCCGTGCGCCGACCTCACCACTGAACGGATCGGCCAAGAACCTCTCCGCCGTCAGTTCGGGCCGGTTCAGATAGCCACGCGCGACCCCCGCCCCGCCAATGTAGAGCTCTCCCACCGCTCCCAACGGAACGGGCGCGCCATGACCATCGAGCAGATACACACGCGTGTTCGCAATCGGACGGCCGATATGCGGCACTGCGTTTTCGATGGAGAGCCGTCCCGAGGTCGCCACGACCGTAGCTTCAGTAGGGCCATAGTTGTTTATCAGCTTTAAAGGCGGTGTTAAAGACGCGGGCATACGGTGGAGACGATCACCGCCAACAAGCAAGTACTCCAATGTGGGATTTACCAGCTTGTCTTCCAACGCGATTGTGGCCAGCGGCGTGATCAGAAAGGCGACTTCGAGCGATTGATCACGCCACCATTCTAGCAGGCGGAGCGAATCTCCCGCTGCCGCTCTGGGAGGTAGAAGCAATGTGCTGCCGTTGTATAACGCAGTCCATAGCTCCCAAGTGCTGGCATCGAATGCTAGTCCGGCAGTGAGTGCGCAACAGGTTTCTGGTTGAAGACAAAACGTTTGCACATGCCAAGCTATCAGATTGACTAATCCGCGATGCTCGACCATGACGCCTTTTGGGGTGCCGGTAGATCCCGAGGTGTAGATCACATAGGCGAGATGGCGCGAGGTCAGGCCAAGCGCACGCGGGTCGGGATCGGAGGCCGGCAGCTTCGCCCAGGCCGATGTCGCCGTCTCGAGATCGACCACCGTCAGATCGGCCAGCGCATCGGCGCCCAGCGCGGATCGTCCCGCAGCATCGGCCAGCAACAGTTGCGGCTGCGCATCCTCAAGAACCTGCTTGAGCCGTGCGCACGGATAGGCCGGATCCAACGGCAGATAGGCGCCACCCGCCTTGAGGATTGCAAGCAGCCCCACCACCATCGCCACGCCGCGCTCAAGGCAGATCGCCACAGGCTGGTCCGGCTTCACCCCGAGCCCGATCAGATGATGCGCCAGCCGGTTCGCCCGTGCATTGAGCTCGCCATAGCTCAAGCGTTCGTCCGCATGGACCACCGCCACCGCATCCGGCGTCTTGGCGACCTGCGCCTCGAACAGCTCATGGATGCACCGCTCTGACGGATACGCCGCCGCCGTGCGGTTCAGTTCCTCCAGCAGGTACGCCCGCTCGTCAGCCGGGAGGATGTCCAGCTCTCGCACCGGCTTGTTGGGGGCATGCTCCAGCGCCTCAGCCAGTTGCTCAAGCGCCCGCTGCATGTAGCCGCAGACCCGGTCCGCAGATATGGGCGTCGCCACCTGCGCCGTCAGGCCGAGCGCCTCGCCAAAATTCTCCACCGACAAGGTCAGCGGATAATTGGTGCGCTCCTCCGCGCCCAGCCATTCCACTCCGGACCAAATATTATCCATTCCAGAAGTAACCACCGACATGGTGTGATGATAGTTCAACAGCGCGCTGAACAGTGGCGCCGGCGCCGCAACGCTGCTGCAGCGTTGCGCCAAGGCCAGCGAGGCATGCTCGTGCGCCAGCAGCTCGGCCAGCCGGCGATGCGTGATCCGGACACTCGCCTCGACCCCGGTGCCATCCAGATCAAGCCGCAGCGGCAGGGTATTGATGAACAGGCCCATGGCGCGGTCGGCGCCGGCGCCTCCATGCATGCGGCCGAACAGCACCGTGCCGAACACCACCTGCTCACGCCCGCTGCTGCGCGCCACCACCTGCCCCCAGGCCAGATGGCACAGGCTCGCCAGGCTCACCCCGAGCCGCCGCGCCTGCACTCGCAGCCGCTCGTTGAGCTCGCGCGGCAGCATCCGCCGCGCCTCGCCGGCTCCACTGCCGTCGCCGCGCACCTCGCTCAGCCCAAACGGCAGCGTCGGCTCATCGATGTCTGCCAGCAGTCTCCGGAAGAACTGCTCATGCTCTTGCGCTCCAACTCCCAGTCGTGCCTGCGCCACCAGATTGCGGAACGGCTGTGGTGCTGCCAGCGCGTGATCGCGACCGCCGAGCACGGCCCGAACCTCGGCATGCATCACTTCCAGCGTGGAATGATCCCCGATCAGATGGTGCAGCAGCTCCAGGAGCAGCCAGCGCGCACTGCCGGGCTCGCGCGCAATCACAAACCGCAACAAGGGCGCCCGGCCAAGATCGATCCGGTGCTGACGCGGATCAAACTGTTGCCTGAGCTGCTCAGCACCATCAGATCCATCCAGCGCGACCTCGGTGACCTCGAGTGGTGTTCGCCGCCAAACCACCTGGGCCGGGCTCGACAGGCCCTCCCAGACAAACGACGTTCTTAAGATATCGTGCCGGTCCACCACCCGCTGGACCGCGGCAAGGTAGCGCTCCAACAGAGCCCGGTCGGCAAATGCCATCTGCGAGACCAGCAGGTATGGATCGCCTCGCCTCGCCAACAGATGATGGAACAGGATGCCGTCCTGCAGCGGCGACAGGGCATAAATGTCCTGGATGTTGCCGAGACCGCCAGGCACCGTGGCGACAATCCGGTCGATCTCCGGCTGCGCCAGCTCGATGAGCGGCAGCAGCTCTGGTGTAATCGCTGCACTCTGCTCCGTGATCAGGTTGGCGGGGATCGCCACCTCATGATGGCTGCCCAGGCTTGCGGCAAGATCGGCCAGCACCGGCTTGGCGAACAGGGTGCGCACCTCGCCCCCAAGCGACAGCCGCCGCAAACGCTCCATCAGTTGAACCGCCAGCAGTGAGTGCCCGCCCAGCTCGAAGAAGTTGTCGTGCCGGCCGACACGTTCCAGGCCCAGAAGCTCGGCCCAGATCTGCGCCAGCGCGATCTCG